>CAZJZM010000063.1:0-5665 GCA_964550485.1 Microcaldota archaeon
GCAAGCCATGGTAGATCGACGAACCCCAATACTGGCGGTTCTGCGTCACACCGACATATTGCGGATACGGGAAGAGAGCTTGGGCCGCGGGGCTCACGCTGCCGTTAATCAGCAGTGGGCAAGCGGCAGACGGTCCGTCACAGGCACTCTTGTAAGTGGCTATGGCGCTCTCCGGCAACTGGTTGATGTTTCCATTGCCGTTATTCGGCAGGTGAGTGCCCTTGGATCCGACGTAGCCGAGTTCAAGGGACAAGCCATTGCCGAAGTCCTGGCCGGAGCTGAGGTTCCATTGAGTCGCAGTGGGCGTCTTGAAGTCGGGAACCTGCACAGAGATCGAGCTGCCGTAGTTTGCTGTCCGGTAACTCGCGCTGCGGCCCGCGGGTTGTTCGAGAGTAGTGCCCCCGTTGTACGCGTTCTGGAGCCAGGTATGCGATGGGCTTCCAAAAATTGCCGGGAAGACATTGCCCGGATTGATGGAATTGGTCGCCGCTGTAATAGGGGACTGCGACGCGCCGCCGTTGCTGGGCAGGAACGACATTCCGAATCCGCCCTTGACCACCGTTTTGTTCGTCAAACGATAGGCGAAGCCGGCGCGCGGATTGAAGAGGGCCCATTTGAGATCCTGATCGTAGCGCGACGCGTAGTTGGGGCTATTGACCAGTGCCAGAAGGCCAGGCTCGCCCGAGCCCGCGCCCCCAACGCCCGCGGTGGGGTCGGCAACATTCGGCAGGAAGACGGTGTTCAGATCGTGGTGTTCGCGGAATGCGCCCGGCTGTTCCCAGCGCACGCCATAGTTCAAGGTGAGCTTCTGGTTCAACTGGAAGGTGTCCATGGCGTAGAGGCCGGCGTAGAACATCTGCAGCCCGGTCTCTTTCACCGTCTGGGTTCCACCCGCAACCGGAAGCCCCATCAGCAGATTGGCCCAGGGGTTGGTCGTATAGATGCCGGGAACAAACATGAATTGACCGCTAGCTGTGTTGTCGCCAATGTTGCTGTAGTTGGTGTAGCGCCATTCGCCACCGAACTTCAGGGTGTGACGGCCTTGCATTCTAGTCACGCTGCCGGTGGCTCCCAGAATGTTGTCGAAGCTTTCCTGAGTCACGTTCATGAAGAGGCCCCAGATCGGCCCACCGGGGACGAACGGATCGATGTTCTGCTTCCAAGTTACCCGGCTGGCCAAGGTCGCCCAGGTGTTGCCTGTCGTTCCATTGACACTGGCGTCATATACGCTCAGATCCTTGCCGTTGCTGGGCGCCATCGAATCCCAATGCATACCGGAGTAGGAGAGACGAAGATCGGCGATGGTTTTCTCGTTGAAGGTGTAGGTGTCGCCAATCGTGGCCATGCGGGTCTGATGCTTCTCACCCGGCTTTCCGTATCCGTTCTGGAAGGCATCCTCGGCGATGGTGTCGGCGCCCCAGTTGGTGTAGCGGACGAACAGGCGCTGGTTGGCGCTCAGGTTGTAATCGACCCGACCCGTGATCTGGTCGTAATCGCTGCCCGAACCGCCATTGCCGGACCAGAGATTGTACCCTGCGCTCGGACCCGTACCGGCGAACGTCGTTCCCACTCCGGCCTTGGGGGTGTAGTAGTGGTTGATGATATACGAGCCGGCGTTATCCCAGCGGGTGTTGGGAATTTTGTTGCCCGCGAAGACACAGGTGCCGAAAGGGCCGGAGGTCAGCGGATCCAGAACCGATCCTGAATAGACCTCGTTGCCGCAAGGATCTTTTGTGTGGGTGTCCATACCGAGCACGCCACTGAAATCGCCGCCCATCTCCGCGGCCGTTGGAATCTCAACATTGGTGTTCGGGTCGCCCATGCGAAGGCGGAAACTCTCCCAGGAGGCGAAGAAGAAAGCCTTGTCCTTCTTGATCGGCCCACCGGCCAGAACTCCGAACTGGTTTTGCGTCCATTCGGCGCGCGGTTGATCGGCTTGCTTGCTGAAATAGTCGTTGGCGTTGAAGTCCTTGTTACGCACGTATTCGTAAGCAGATCCATGCCACTTGTTGCTGCCTTGCTTGGTGGTCATGCTGACGACGCCGCCGGCAAAGCGTCCAAACTCGGGACTGACCGTGTTGGTCTCAACCCGGAACTCGGCAACGATATCCTGAGCCGGAACGAGGACCGGGGAGTTGTTCTGCGTACCGTTCAACGGCTGGCCATCGACAAACATTGCACTCTGGCCCGCCATGCCGCCGCCAATCTGATAATTGCCCCATCCGGCTGGATTGCTGAAGGTGCCGCCATGCTGGTTGGACTGCACGCTGCCGCTGGCCGATCCCTGCGGGACCACGCCGGGCGCGAGCGCAATCAGATTCATGACGTTGCGGCCGTTGAGCGGGGTTTCTTCAACAACCTTGCCTTCGATCACCGCGCCCACCGTGGACGATTCGGTATCAATTGCAGGCGCCGCGCTGGTAACTTCGACCACCTGATCAACGGCTCCCACCTCCATCGCCTGGTCGATACGGGAGACGGTGGAAGTTTTCACTTCCACGTTCGGGCGCTCTATCTTCTTGAAACCCTGGTGCTCGAACCTGATGTTGTAGACACCGGGAAGCACATTGACGAACTGGTAGTTTCCGTGGTCGTCCGTCTTGGCGCTGTGATGCTCGGATGTGCCGGTATTCAGGAGCGAGACGGCCACCCCTGGAAGGACAGCTCCCGTTGGGTCGGTGATGGTGCCGACAACTGTTCCGTAAGAAGCCTGTGCCGCCGCCGGAAGGCTGCACAACAGGATGCCGCAGACCACTGCGACCAATAAACTACTGCACAGACGCGCAAACAGGCCGCCTTGGGCTTTGCGTTTCCACTGCCTCAGGTTGAATGTACAGAATTTCATCATGATCCTTGTTCTCCATTCGCTTTCGACCTGTTTTGACTGAGCCGATCGCATTGTTCGAAAGCCGGATTCATTCTCCGTATCCGCATAATGACTGTCCAATACTTTGTATTCGCATTATTGATAGGATTGGCCAATCAACTTCCGAGAGGGGGTGTGGCTCAGTTTTCCGCTGTGCCGGTGCGTCCCGGAGACCGTCCTTGTCCTACGAAAGCCCGTCAGCGATATGCCAAAAACCTTCTGCCTCCGCGGAGGTGAAGACGACAGCATGGCGGGAGGGTTCTGGCGCCAGGAATCTCCTGCGGGTATCGTGATATGCTTCTGACTCAGCGAAACAGAGGAAGAAGGTCGAGCGATGGAAATGCGCCAAATGCAGTATTTTCTCGCGGTTGCGGAGGTGTTGCATTTTCGCCGTGCAGCGGAAATGCTGAACCTGTCGCAGCCTTCGCTGAGTCAGCAAATTCACCAGTTGGAAGAGGAGCTTGGGGTCATGCTCTTCGATCGCACCAATCGAAGAGTGCAGCTCACCCAGGCTGGCAGTGCCCTCCTGCCACGGATTCGCGGCATCCTTCAGAACATCGACGAAGCGGTCCACCAGACCAGAAGGGTAGGCCAGGGACTGGAGGGGCTTTTGACCATCAGCTTCGTGAGCACCGCACTGGTAGGGTTGCTGCCAGCCGCCATGAAGGAATTGCAGACCAGCACCCCGGGCGTGGACCTGCATCTCAAGGAGTGTGCCCCTCAGGAACAGATCGAGAGCATTATCCAGGGAATCTCCGACATCGGATTCATGCACGCAGTGCTCGACAACGACGAACTGGATTCAACCGTCGTTCAGAGCGACGAACTCGTGGTTGCCCTTCCATCGGAGATCGCGAAAGACGGTCCCGTGAACCTGTGCGACTTGAAAGCATATACATCGATCATGCCGTCGCCGTTCACGGCGTTCGGCTTCTACAATCATGTGCAGCGAGCCTACAATCTGGCGGGGGTCACGCCAAAAAGAGTCATCTATGCAAATCTGATCATCGGGGCCATCAACCTTGTGGCCGGAGGAATCGGAATTGCTCTGGTCCCGGCTTCATTTCAGTTCATTCAGGTAAGAGGCGTTTCCTACAGGCCTTTGGTCACTCCGGCACCGCCAGTTGAGTTGCTCGCGGTTTGGAGGCGAGATTCAAATTCAAAACTGTTGCCCCGTTTCCTCGATATCCTGCAGCGTCTCCGCCGCCACTGAGCGGATTGCAGCGTCTGGTCGTGAGAGAAGCGCAGGCGCCCCGCTTCAGCGACTTGGCGAGTTGCGCTCTGCCAGGCAAGCCTTCGCTTGCAGAAGATCCGCCGGGGCATTGACATTCAGAAACCAGCACTGCACTGGCAGTTCTTCTCTAAGGGCCAATGCCCTCTCCTTCACAATCCGCTCGATCGGGACAACATTGATCGACTTCTTCATGCCCTCCGCGGCGGCCTGAAACGCAGCGAAGCATCCTCCACGCCCAGATTCGAGTGCGGAGCGAAGCCACGGAAGGGCCGCGCGGCGAACCACCGCCGGGAAGGTCTGCGCAAACCCTTCCACAGCGGCCACGGTGACCGCAGTCCCTTCATCCTGTGTCTCTTTCAGCAGGAAGGTCACCAGCAAGGCGGGCAGTAGCGGCAGATCAACCGGCAGAAAAACCGCCCATGTTGCCTCCGTCGAGGCCAGCGCCGCGCAGATTCCGCCCAGCGGCCCCATATCCGGTTCGTGGTCCGCAACCACCGGCGCAAAGCACTCCAGCGGCGAGCGCGCTCCGGCGATTGAGGCTGTCAACCCCGCGAGCCGAAGAGTGCGCAGCGCATGAACTACCAACGGCTCCCCCGCAAACTCAACCAGCGCCTTCTCCGAGCCCATGCGGCTCGACCGGCCTCCAGCAAGAACAAACCCTGCCACATCCATCGTTACCCTCGGCGGCTTGTGAGTTCTGACGGGCGTTGTCGTTCCGTTGCCATCGTCAAACCTGTTCACGGAGACTAATTGTTTCCAACCTCGGTTTCAATTATGGCCACCCCGGACGGAAACGGTTCACCATCCGCCCAGACAACGCCATCGACGAACGTCTCCTTCTTCCAGATCGGGACCGTTTTCTTCAACGTGTCAATGATCCAGCGGGAAGCCTCGAAAGCTGGCGCACGGTGCGCCGAGGCCACCACGATCAGCACACTGCTTTCGCCCACCTCGAGCCGCCCCAGGCGGTGAACGATGCTCACATGGCGTACGCCAAATTGGCTTCGGGCCTGGCGTGCGAGTTTATCCAACTGCCGCGCGGCCATCTCTTCATACGCCTCGTAGTCAAGGTAGAGCGTCTTCCGTCCACGGGTTTCGTTGCGCACGATACCGTCGAAGACCACCACCGCGCCATCCTCGCCCTGCTTGGCATCTGCAAGCAGCTTTGCCGCGTCGATTGGCTGCCGAGTCAGAGCCGTCGAGCCTTCACGATTCGCCGCGCTTTCTTCGGCAGCATCCACGGGACGCGAACTCCCTCCCGAGACCGGGGGCAGCAGGCCAACTTCGTCGCCATCGCATAGAACCTGAGTTCTTGTAGAAAACTCGGCATTGACACTGACAGCGATGCTGCGGCCCAGCGGCGCGTTAAAGCGTGAAATGAGGAGTTCCAGCAGATTCGCGACCGTAGCGCCTTGTGGCAATTCGATCTCCGACTCGGCCGCGCCCAACCAATTCTTCAATACCCCGAAGGAAATCACTTTTACCTTCATCACCAAAAGAGAATATCACCGGCACATTTGCAGCCGAGATTGGCGGCAGCTTCCACTGCCCTCAAACAACGTGGA
>CAZJZM010000064.1:0-5568 GCA_964550485.1 Microcaldota archaeon
GGGGCCCATGTGGCACTGCCCGCATGTGGATGGGAGCCGCGCCAGGGCTACGGAACTGGTGTGGCGCGAATGGCAGTTGGTGCAGGTGCCGATAGTTCCATCGTCATTGGGACGGCCGATGGCATGGCACTGCTCGCAGCCCGAGACCATGGCCGAGCCACCCTCGGCGGTGACGAAAGGATGCGGGGGGCGGCGGGTACCGCCCGGCTGGAACTGCTCGCTGTAGTCGACGAGGCTGGGGCTCAAGCCCTTTTCTCCATAAATGGCGGCCCAACTGGGAGCAGCATGTCGGCTATGCAGGAATTCCTGATAGATGGCCTCGTGGCAACCGCGGCAATTGCCCGCGGTGAGCTTGGTGCTGATCACAAAGCCATGATGGTCCTTTTTCTGCTGGCCTTCCGATGCCTGGTGACAGTCGAGGCAGTTGACGCCTTTTTTGGCGTGGGCGCTCATCTCGTATTCGTGAACCACGGAGTACTGCAAACGGGCATGGCACTCGGCGCACTTGCCGTTGGCGCGAACGAAGTCCGCCGTGGGCTGCTCTGTTTCAACCTTGGGTCGCGCGCGATTGACGAGAAATGCGCCAAGAATCAAAGCAAATGCCACAGTAACCGCGATAAAGACCGAACGGAAGGACATGGAGACTCCGAATTGCAGAACTTTGAGGCCTGATTTGAGGTGGTTTCGGGAACGAATTGAGCGTACCGCAAGGAAAAGGGATTGGGAAGGACTTTAGTCACTGCGCCAAAGGAAGAGGGTGAGATTTCATATGGAGGACCAAATAGGCGAATTGCCAGGGCAGTTCGAGTTGTGCCAAAGGCGACCTTCTCCGCGGAATCTCGAAACACTGCAACCGAGCGATCATGCTGCTCATTTTATTAGCGTTATCCGCATGAGGGGAGTCCGCACACATGTAATCAGTTCATGATGGCGTTGGTGACTTTTTTTGCGATACATAATCCGCGAAGCCCCATTTTCTGGGGACACACCTGAGGGGAGGCTGAGGAAGTGCGGCTGCGCAACCGCATCAAGACGTCACGGTTTTACAATTTCGACAAGCAGCACGGCAAGACCATTCCATGCGATCTGGACGCCGATGCAGAGCAGAATGAACGCAACGACGCGCAGAATGCCATGCGCAGTCGACGGCGGTATGACCTTGGAGATCCTTGGTGCGTATGCGTAACAGAGATAGACAAGGACGCTGAGAACCACCACGGCGAGGAACACACCGAGATGGGCCAGAATATCTCGGGAAATCACACGATTCGAGATATGTGCGGTGAGGGTCAACAGCGCAACAAGGGTGCCTGGGCCTGAAGTTACGGGAAAGGTAAACGGGTAGAAGGCTTTTTCTTCAAGATCTCTTGTCTGAATCTCGCTGCGAACCTCTGTCTCTTCCTGCTTCAATCTGGAATCGGCACTGACCTCTTTTTCGTTGAGCACGGACCATCCCATTGCCGCGATAACAATGCCCCCCGAAAGCTGGACGATGGGCACAGAAATACCGAAGAGATTGAGGATCGCCGCACCCAGCAGCTCGAAGAATGCAAGGAAGATGACGTTGTTGATGGCGATCTTGCGCGCCAGTGAGCGATAAACCTTTGGCGGTGCATCGCCGGCCAGCCCGAGAAACACAAACGCCGACCCGAGCGGATTCATCAGGGGAAGAAGTACGCTGAAGGCGAGCAAAAAGGAGTTCCAAAGCTGCAAGTGCGTTCTCCCTGCAAAGCTTGATTGGATCGGTGGTTCCGGTGCACAGTATTTTTGGGACTACTGTAAAGCCCGCGGTCTTTACAGGTCATCTCATAAACGCCAGGAGGCCAGGGAAAACGTCCCTCAGGGACTGAATCTCTTCGAATTCCAATAGCCGATTTGCGGCACGGATAGTCCGCGTTCTTTCATGACGGTTTATGAGATGACTTCTGAAGTCCGAAGCTTCTATTCTGCCGAACTGGCTTTGCGATGCTTGACCACCTGAAGCGCGTTGACCACCTGCTTCACATTCGGGACCGTGGACGCCACTTGTTCGGCTGCCTTGCGCCGGTGTTCCGAGTTCACATCGCCCGTCAGCGTTACCACACCGTTCTTGACCTGGTAGTTCACGTAATCGTGCATCCTGTTTTGAATCAGCGCGGCATCCAGGTTCTTCTCGATGCCCTGGTCCAGGTCGGCATTCACGGCTTGTGCTTCGACCCCATGACCTCGGGGAATGATTGCGATCTGATCCGCTACGACCTGTCCGTTCGCCAAGGACTTAGCGAGGGATTCGGCTTGTGCCTTGTCATTCTCGGTTTCGACCTGTCCGCCAAGGGTAACGATCCCCTTGTCTCGATCCTGACTGACGGTGACCTCTTTGAGGCCTCCCTGTTCGAGCGCTTTGCGGATGTTATCCGAGACATCCGGCGACTTCGCAGAACCTCCCCAACAGCCGACCATCGTTCCAATTGCGCCCAGCATCAGCAGGGTAAAGAGCAATTTACTCGTTTTCATGTTTCTCCTTTGATTCCCAACACGTAATGCGGATCAGCAATAAGTGGCCTTGACCGACGGAAACCTGCAGCGTCAGAAACTGCGCCGCCCACTGGTCAACAGATTGAAGACCAGGACGATCAGCGCGACCACCAGCAGAAGATGAATCAGTCCGCCGGCAATATGGAAGCTGAAGCCCAGCATCCATAAGACCAGAATGACTACAAAGATAGTCCAGAGCATATCGAACCCTCATTCCTTGGTTGGGGGGGCCGAGACCTGACAATGGTCCCCGGACCCACGAGCATTTCCAATCGGCTAACCAGATGGCTGCACGGTCCTGTACGTTTGCTTTTCTGACCACGTCGAGGAAGCATTTTGTCTGGGCAGGCGCCTCAACTTTTGCCCGCGGAATACGGTGTGTGGAAACGCTTCGCCTGTGGCAATCCTGCATGGAATCATCGTCGTGGTGCTTGTCTCTTTGCGCGCAATTGAGGCGTGCAAGGCAGTTCCCACATTAGGGGTGCAGGCCATTACAGTCTGTGCAAAAGCGCTCAGGAAATCCAATGTGCCGGTCCGTGAAGGCGGGAGCCTAACGAAAGCCGATACCTCGGGCTTCGTAGGTGGATAGTGCGAAATTGACCAGCGTTCCCAATCGATTCTTGGAACACTTAACTCAAATCTTTCTGGGGTTGCTGGCGAATGGGTGAGATATGCCCGAGGCGCAAGCAATCCATCCGGACCCTCTTCACTCAATGCTTTTGAATGGCTCTGTAACGACTCATTCGATTCATTAAACACTGAATCCACGGAGGTGGCTATGAACAAGGACAGCATAAAGGGCACGTTCGATGAAGTGGTGGGATCCGCCAAACGCAAGGCGGGAGAGCTGGCGGGCGATACCCGCCTCGAGGTTGAAGGCATGACTCAGCAGATGAAAGGAAAGGTCGAGAATGCCTGGGGCAAGACAAAAGAAGCTGTCCGCGAAGCCATCGAGGACATCGAAGTACATATCGACACGCATGTTGAAGTGAAGTCGCATGATTCAACTACGGATTTCGACGGCGTCAAGAAAAGCTGAGGTCCGAACTCTCGGCCTGATGGACCGTTCTTTCGCAACAACCAACTGAGACTTGCGCGGTTTGCGAACGACGATTCCTCCGTACGCGCTTGCCGAATGGATGCGCATCAACCAAAGTCAAGCCGATACAGATGTTCCCGTTCTGTCCTGGCATGAAGACATTTGTGAAAGAGGATCGACCATGTTCAATTCAGCCTCATTGATTCACACTGGTAGGAATTCGGTGCACCACCCAAGTGACAAAGGCCTGTCGATGGGGACCGCGATGCTCGTGCTGTTGATGGCTGTAGCAGTTCTGGCAGGATGCAAATCGAAGCAGGACCAGGCCTTGGATCAGGCAAAGCAGCAGGCGGCCACAACCGGACAACCGCAACAGGTGGTTTCAGTTGACAAAAATGGGACCACGACGACGACTGTGGTCCAGCCTCCGGCAGCCGGACAGAAGACGCAATCGATAACGACAACGTCGACGCCGCCAGCGGCCGGAACTCCAGTTCCAGCGCCCGCGGAGCCGAGAGTCTCTGCAGTGCCGCCGCCGGTCATCCCGGTTAACGCCACTATTCCGGCGGGCACTACGCTGGCGATCCGCATCGATCAGCGGATCAGCGTTAAGACCAGCCGAGCGGGAGATACATTTACAGGGGAGATTGTGGATCCGGTATTGGCCGGCGACAACAGCGTCCTGGTACCGAAAGGCGCACTGGTGGGTGGCGTGGTGGATGTATCGCATCGGCGGGGACACTTCAAAGGCAGCTCGATACTGGAGTTGCGTCTGACTTCACTGACCATGAATGGGACACAGTATCCGCTGACCACGCGAGACCTTGCGCGCAGCAAAAAAGGCAAAGGCAGGCGTTCGGCGGGTTTGATTGGCGGTGGGGCAGGCCTTGGCATGTTGGTGGGTGGCGTTGCCACTGGCGGAGTCGGGCTTGTAGTGGGTGGCCTGGTAGGTGGAGGAGCTGGAACCGCAGCCGCAGGATTGACGGGAAACCGCGACATCGACATACCGGCGGAGTCGATTGTGCACTTCAATCTGGCAGACGATCTGGTCGTGCAGCCCGCGCAGTAGTCCGAACCCAAATGGATTCTCGGCACCTGCTTTGAACGTTATTGGAGAAGATTGACCAGGAACGCAGCGACTCTGCCTTCCTGGTCAACCTCTGTCAACATTGCCGAGACGAACCACTCATCAGTCCTACGATCCAATCGCCGCGGACTTATCCGGCATTCGCGCCATGCAGCGAAATCCAATAGAACCGTCGCCAGCAGAACATGCAGCGAACAGGACGCAACGCAAACATTGCCAGGAGTCCGTCGAGCGAGCGCAACTCCGCATCTTTGAACTTCACCGAATTGCAGCGCGGACACTCTCGCCGTATCCACAGGGGATGCGGCAACCAATCGGGCCAATTCCAGCGTGTACTGTTCATACCTTCCTTTCGCACGTCCATGAAGCGCGGCAAATCAAGATGCGCGTCTGTCCAGCGGGCCCGAATTCGCGTCAAGCCACGCCAGGATCGCGCGAATGCTCCCCTTTGCCAACGCTATGGATGAATCGGCAGCGCCGTAATAGAGATTGATTGTGTCACCGTCCACACCGATAGTCTGCCCGCAAGGGAAGACCACATCTTTCACGTCTCCGCCGCGCTCATAGGGCGCTTCAGGTCCGAAGACCCAGGAATCTCCGCGTTGTAGACAGACCCCCGGCCTTTCCAAATCAAAGAGCGCCAGGCCTAGCCGATAGATGCTTCCCGAAGCAGTCTGCCGCACGCCGTGATAGATTGTCAGCCATCCCTTTTCTGTTTCGATCGGAGGAGAACAGAGTCCAATCTTGTTCGCATCCCACCACCCGCCGCGCCGCGCTTCCAGAATGATCTTGTGACTTCCCCAATGCTTCAGGTCCGGCGAATACGAGATCCACATATGCGCGCCAAGAGCTGTCATGGGCCGGTGAATCAGAGCCCAGCGGCCGCCGATCCTTCGTGGCAACAGCGCCGCGGCCTTATCCTCCGGAG
>CAZJZM010000065.1:0-5560 GCA_964550485.1 Microcaldota archaeon
TATGACACGAAGGGGTTTTTACCCCTTCTAGACTAGTGAATTATTGGACAACGCCAGTCTATCCACTACCTTTAAGAATCAGGAAATACTAATGGAAAGACGTGGCAAAATGGAACAAATGCACATTACGCATACTACCCACGGAACCGCAGCGGAGCATAAAAACTTACTAAATAGGATGCTAAGAGATCCTATCCTAACAAAAATATTGGGTAACGGCTCCGGAGAGATTTCACTGACAGAAATTGAAAAGATTTTTGATAGGGCGATAGCTAACATTCAAAAAAGAATCCCCGGAATCAGCGCTCTAGAACTCTACAGCAAAATGGCGGCTCTCTCGCCAAATTATGTTAGCCATGATATACAAGAAAGAGTTTTAGAAGCCGCAAAGAATGACGATCCAGCAATCTCTGCACTTGGTAAAAAGATACTGATCTATCTAAACATCGGAACCATCTTCAGGTCGGCAAAGCAATTTTTTGGGGAAGACGAAGAAAAAAATCTCGATATGCTTCATTCTGGCATTGAAGGAGTGCTTGAATCTCTTCCAAGTTTAAAATCGGCCGAAGTGATAAGAGGCAATATCCATAATTGGACGAAGCACCACATAGCCAAATTCCTAGCAACAGCAGAAGACATACCTATAAATGCCGCAGTCCTTTCCGTTCCAGGGAACTATCTTGAAATAAGAGATATGGTCTAAGCAAGGCGAAGGCAGGAAACGGACGGAATGGAAGAAATGGAAAGGCTCTTTGAAACTGTGCCTCCTGCACTTCAATTAATAAGGTCGAAAGGGGGCAGACTGGAAAGCATGCAATATCTAACAAGAGTTAAAACGGATCCGTCTGAAAATCAAATTCCGAAGCCAGAATCAGGAATTAGCACAACTATCCTAAAAGAAGCAGTATCGCGTGTTTTCGGTGCTCTTACTCCCAGAGGGCAAAGAGTAATCACTTCGATGGAAGAACTGGTACTAAAAATGCGTTTCGGTCTTTCCGATGACGGAGAGAAAAAAACCTTTAGGGAAATTGGCGAAAAACTCAATGTTACTGGTGAGTATGTTAGGCAAACAGAACGCAGAGTCTTAAAGAAAATGCAGCGTTCTGCATCTATTAAAAAGATTAAAAGAGACCTTTCAGGTCTTTTAGAAGACCAAACTTTCCAAACCGCATAAAACGATAGTCCAACCAAATTTCCGAAATTTGGAAAATAGCTATTTGTCTTCAGCTACCGTTCTTGCATGATTTACTCATCTTCGTCTTCATCCTCAGGTTCGCTGTCTTTCTTTTCACTCTTCTTCTCTTCAGGTTCATCCTCACTTATATCGTATCTCTTTTCTATTAGTGCAGTCAATGACTTCTGAATATCCTCCTTCTTTGAGCCTGTTATCTCGCTCAGGTCTCCTGAAAGCTGGCTCACGTACCTCATTATTGTCTTGTATCTGGATTCCTGGAGGTTCTGGTTCCTCACTCCGCTCAGGTATCTCTGCAATGTCCTCGCGCAGTCCTGCACCGCAAGCTTTATCTCGTCTATTATCTCCTCCTCCTGAGATATGGCCTGCTTTCCTACTCCTGAATATGGAACGTAGACGCTTGAAACGTTGACTAGCACGCTTATAGGCTCCTCGTCAAAGTTCGCTATGGCATATCTCTTCCATTCTATTCCCTTTACTGCCTCTGTTATCGCGCAGTTGGAGGCATCGAAAAGGAGAGGCACCTTGTTTGCAAACCTCAACACATTTCCCTCCGTAGATGAGACTGGGTTCTGGGCGTTCTTTTCCTCCTTGGTTAACTCCTTGGGCTTGCCAGAGCTGCCGCCGAACGCTATTCCCGCCTCCACCACAAACGGTATTCCTCCCCTGAAGACTTTCGGCTTCCTCTCGATCACACTGAGGAAAGTCGGATTTAATATGTTCTTTATGGCGACCTCTATCTGCTTCTCGCCTATCTCAGACAAGGAATCAAGCTCCGGAGCCATCCACTTGACCTGCTTGAATCCGTTGACCAGCTTTTCCGCGTTCTGCCAGGACAGTTCCCTTGGATTTGAATCAAGGTCCACGTCCTTTACAACCTCTCGCAATTCGTCTATCTTGCCCGGAGTAACCCGTGCAAATGTATCCGTAAGGAAGGAAGTTATCTTCCTACTCTCACTCCTCTGTGCAAACTCGACAAGATCATTGGTTGTTATCCCAAGCGGATGAGGCTTTATTTCCCTCGCCTTCTTCGGCATCTCGTTAGTGGCCCTTAGGAAAACGACCTCGTTGCCGTCCGGTTCCACCAGAGTTATTGTTATGTGCGGATTTGAAAGTGCGGTCCTCTTTACGTACTCGTAGACTCCGTGGTCGCTCTTCTCGTACTTGACATCGCCGAATTCGGCGTAGACCGTCGTCCCTTTGATGTCTCCTTCGAGTTTATTCATGTTTTCTATGAGAGGCTTGTTCGACTTTATGTCAAGAGTCAGGTCGCATTCGTATTTTTCCCTTGAAGTTCCTGATTTGACATGTATCGATTTTCCTGATGTTATCTTTGAAAAAAGCGTGCATCCAGCAGCGCCTATCCCCTGCTGACCTCTCTGCTGGAGATATCTATGGAACTTGGTTCCCGCAAGGACAGTCGCAAGGGCCTTTCCAACCATCTTGCTCGGTATTCCAGGACCATTATCAGAGACTGTTACTGCATACTTACTCTCTCCCAACTCCTTCATTACTATTTTTATCTCCGGCAGGATGCCTTCCTCCTCGCAGGCATCGAGGCTGTTGGTCACATATTCATGCACTATGGTGGTGAGCGACCTTACCTTTCCAGAGTAGCCAAGCATCTGGCTGTTCCTCCTGAAGAACTCGGAGATTGAATGCTCCTTGAACTCCTTGAATATGTCATCCGCATTATGAGTTGTCGCCATCAGCCCGCCTCGTTCAACTTCCTCCGCATCCTTTCCATTATGCTATAAGCCTTTTTATGGGTTCCTCCCTCAATGAGTACCTGCAGGGCCGCACTGGCTATGTTCATCTCCTCCACTTTCCCTATCATTCCTATGGTATTCCCGTAGATGGAAAGGTCGACTCCGCTTATCTCCTCGATGTAGAGCTTGGTCTTGCCGTCCGTGCCTATTATCCTGGCCTTTATCCTCCTGATCTGCTCCTCGTTGCCCAGGAAGTCCTTGAGGTTTGTGAACTTGAAGAAGTAATCGTCCTTCAGGAGCTTGTAGGCCTGGGCCATCTCAAACCCCCTTCCAAACGCCTGTATCACGTTCTTCGCGTTGTACTCGTCGTAGGCCTCCCCCTTGATGGTTATCTCGTTCCCCTCGACTATCTCTATCTTGCACTTCAGCACCGCCTCTACCTCATTCTTCGTCTCCTTGAGAAGCTCGGCTCTCTTCTCGGGTATGAGTATGTGCTCCATGGTCGCGCCTCTTTCTAATAATTGCTGAAGGAATATATATCCCTTCTAAGCGCTTTGTAGAAATAGTTACACCTTTATACAGATTCACTCCTATCATGCAACATCTACTCACTGCATGACTTTTTAGTGCTTGTCTCTTTCCAGTGCATTTAACTTCCCCTTAACAAGCCTCCTAAATAAGAAGATCTTTCTAATCCGGTAGTAGCACTATCAATTGCTTCTGTCCCCAACTCGAAAGTTCTTGCAATTACTCTTGCAATAATAAAAGGCTCTATTGCAAAGGCATTCCTTTTCAAACTGAGGGCAAGATTCCCAGCTTTAGATGCAGCGTCATATGCCTTCAGTGCAGCATCCATTACTCTTCTATCCCCCAATCCATTTTCATTTGCAAAAAAAGCAGCGCTTAGAAAAAGCTTTGAAGCACTAATATTTGAAGTAACTGATGCCAGATCTCTAACCTCGCTAGAAAGCAGTGAACCTGCACCAATTAGACCATTATATCTAGCCTCTGGTGTTTCTGTTCTAGTTTGTTTTCTTGTTCCGAAAAACCACATTTCATCACTTAATTAACACAATCCTAATTACTTGATATTTATGTGTTTGTATGATCCTTTTATACAGATTTTGACTTATTATACATACCCTCATTCTGAGATAGGTTTATATACCTTTTCTAATTATACTATGATTCAATCGTGATTGTTTCATGAAGCAGAGATGGAAGGCTCACGATAGGAATATGTAAGGCTTGTGATTGGTGTCATCTTGGCAAAGGGAACTGAACAACTGGAAAAGGAGCTTCAGACGCTCAAGGACGAGTTAAGCCAGCTTGCCAGCAGAAAGGATACCATTTCAGCCGAAAGCACCGTCTCCTCGCTGATGAAGCAGCTGGTGGAGGAGAGGGAAAGGTCAAACAGGCTACTCACCGAGCTAACGGAGAAGATCTCCAAGCTCAAGCAGGAGATGGATGAAAAGAACGTACAGGAGGAACCGGCCGGATACGAGCTCTCGAACAGGGAAGTGCCTCTTTCGGACCTGGATACAAGGATACTCAACTTTGTGCAGTCAAGGGGCGGCATGATCTGCGCCGACGACCTCACAACCTTCATGGGATACAAGGGAAGGAACGCTGCGTGCGCGAGGCTCAACAAGCTCCACAAGCAGAACATACTTGACAGGTACCAACTGGGACACAAGGTTTATTACAAATTTGACGCTGGCAAGACGACCAATACACTCATTATATCACCTCCACAGTAGGTAGGGGGCCTAGCGTGCTAGGCTCCTCCTACTGCTATTTTTCGATGTAATGGGTCTAGGACCCTCAGCTTCGGCTAAGTCAAGAAATAAGGCAAAAACCATCACAATCGCAAAATATGGAAACGCAAAGAATGCTGTCATTCTTCTTTTCAATAGGAAACTTCCTATTCACTGTATTATTGTAGTTTCTGGACTAACGAAGTGTACTGCAACATACAATATGGTGTTTCTTAGCAACTTCATAAGCGGTTGAAGCTTAGGTTCCGAGCCGCCGAAGCTAATGTTGTACTTTAGCTCATTGATTGGTATTATGCGTATTATTCCGCCGAAGCCCCTCTCCTCCAGAGGAAGAGCGCCTATGTTCGGTAGTATAGGTTGTATAAGAGCACTGGGCTTTAGTCCATTAGACGGTGCATCTATGAACTTGAAACCCGCTTCAACTATCAGCCTAATATTTTGTACAGTAAGTGTATTGGCAGAATCGGGAACCAGCGTTTCAATCTTTCCTTGAACAAGGGTCATTTCCAAGTTACTTCCAGCTCCGTCTCTTACGAAAAACTTATCATTTCTAGGAGTAAACCTTCCCATGGAAAAAACATAGTCTCTCCTATATACAGCCTGATTTACAATATCAGTAGGCTTATCTTTTTCATTGAGTATGTCTGTGTACTGATAAGCGGTATCCAAAGCGAGTGCGCTCTTAATTGTATATAAAAATGCTCCGATTGGCGGTATCCGACTCTCCTGTTCTGAGACCGATCTCCTCAGTGCAGCAAGTTCGGAATCCCTAAGGACTCTTACTTCTCGTTTTTCTTGTACAAACAACATTACCCCCAATTATTTATTGACAGGATTCAGATATTTATGCTTAACTATGGTGGCTTGTCACTTCTTGCTTC
>CAZJZM010000066.1:0-5542 GCA_964550485.1 Microcaldota archaeon
CGGCCCTCCATGCGGCGGGCGCTACGGCAGTTCCGGGGCAGCACCGGCTCCGTTTCGCAATTCCTAGAATTCGGCCTTGTATTCCCGGAAACCACATGGTAGAAACTGCTTGACTTCATTACAGGAACTATCACGAAACATGAGGTGTGCAGAAGAACTGACATAGAAAACAATATAGATTTTGCGTCGTAGCAGTAATCGTTTCATCTGAAACCGCCCAGTTTGATGCACGAAGACGAAACTGCGAAGGGACGCGCCCTCTGGGCGCGCCTTTCCGGTTTCCGTGTTTTCGTGCAGGGGCTTGGCGGCCCTCAGATGAGACATGCGAAATGCAGGGGAGGTTAGCGCCCTTTTTATTTGCCGACGCACGAAAGGAATTCATCATATGAAAATCGAACTGAAGTTTTTCAAAGTCACGGTGACGGTCGGCGAAGCCAGCGCCTTTCTTGTTGTCGCGTCATACTTTCTCGACCAGGCGAAAAGATTCATGAGTTACGACTTCTATGAGCTGGGCACTTCGTTCGGGGACGAAGTTTCACAGATACCAGTCTCGCGACCACCGACTTTCAAGGAGGAACTCCGAGCCTTCGCCCAGGCAAGCACCACATCAGAAAATGGCAGGACTGATGATCCTGGATTCATCGAAAAGAAACTGCGCGAAGCCTACGGGACAAACGCCATTGTCACGGTCAACGAAATCATGAGGTAGCCGAGCGGCTAACCCAAGGAGGACTTATGGCCATAGTGGATGTCGTCAAATGGAACGCGAATGAATATCTGTACGCGTGGAAGTTCCCGTCAGAAGAACTCTCGACATGGACACAATTGATCGTTTCAGAAACTCAAGAAGCGATCTTGATGAAAGAGGGTCAAGCATGCGGCCCATTCAAGGCGGGGCGCTACACCCTGGACACAAAGAACCTGCCGGTGCTCACGTCGTTTCTAAAGATACCGATGGGTGGAAAAACGCCGTTTACGGCCGAGGTCTGGTTTGTCAACAAGATGATGACCCTTGACGTGAAGTGGGGCACACCGGACCCGATTCAACTTCAAGACCCGAAGTACAATATCATGTTGCCCGTCCGTGCTTTCGGACAGTGCGGAATACAGATCAGTGACAGTCTTGAATTCCTCCTGAAACTTGTAGGAACCATGCCAGTCTTTGACCGCAACCAACTGACCTCGTATTTCCGGGGCGTCGTGCTCACACGGAGCAAGGACCTTATCGCGAAGAAGATCATCAAAGACGGGATTTCGATACTCGAGATTTCGGCACACCTCACAGAAATCTCAACTGCACTTCAGGATCAACTGAAGGCCGAACTCGCAGAATTCGGCGTGAACCTCGTCAACTTCTTTGTGAATTCGATCAACACACCGGAGGACGATCCCGCGGTTGCGAAACTCAAGGAAGCACTCGCCAGGAAAGCTGAAATGGGAATTCTCGGGTTCACTTACCAACAGCAACGGTCCTTCGACACACTTGAAGCCGCAGCAGCAAATCCAGGTGGCGGTCAAGCTGGCGTCATGGGTGCGGGAATGGGCTTGGGAATGGGTCTTGGTGTTGGCGGGGCCATGGGGTCATCAATGGGACAGATGGCGCAGAATCTTCAGTTTGGGGGAGTTGCATGCCCGAAATGCGGAATGTCGAACCAGTCTGTCGCCAAGTTCTGCTTTAGTTGCGGCGCAACTCTTGCCCAGCGACCAGAACAACCGAAGGATGACCGGGCAATTCTTGTCTGCGACAAGTGCGGCACCGAAGTTTCCGGCGGAACAAAGTTCTGTCCTGGTTGCGGCAAGCGGTTGCTGCAGAAGTGCACAAAATGCGACACGGTTCTACCGTATGGCACGAAGTTCTGTTCCGAGTGCGGCACCGTATGCATAACTGAGGAGGATAACAAACATGCATAACGATACTCAAAAAAGCATGACCGTTTACGGATTTCTGCTTCTTGCGGCGGTTGTGATCACCGGCGTTGTAGCCTTCATCCTTGTGCCGGAGACAGGAAGGAACGACAAATTCTGGTTGAGTCTCGTCGCCGTGCTCGCGGCGGAAGCATTCACGTTTGTTTTTCCCATAGCCATTATGCGTCGCGGAATACAGGCAAGGCGCATACTCCCGTTCCATTTCGGGACAGGGACCATGATCGTTATCTACGATATCGGCGTTCTCGCATTATGCTTCGCGGCATTAATTCCGATTGCCTTTCCCATCCTCTTGGCCGCACATCTCATCTGGTTCTTGTGCTTCCTCACATTGGTCGGTGCCGCGACAGTTGGCGGAATCTACATCAACGCGCAAGAGGCCACTGACAGCGCATGCCGAATTCCGTTCACAGACATGCAAGACAGACTTGCCTCTTTGAACAACCGGCTTTCCATGATCGTTATCCCGGACGTGGCACAAGTCAAAAGGGAGTTCGTTCGCGTATGCGAGGATGCCAAATACCTGTCAAGAGACTCGCTTGCAGGCGCGGAGCCCGTCGAGACAGAGATTAGCCAATGCCTCGACAATATCGGGCAGGATGTTCTCCGGATCGAGAACGCGTCAACAACAGTAGGCGACAAGAATCCGGCGTCTGTTGATCTCAAGAACTGTGCCGGGGCGATTGAGAACGAGATCAAACGCTTGCGGCAGTTGTTTGCAAAACGGGACGCGCTGCTAAAACGTTTACGTCAAGCGAAAGGATGAAACCATGTCAACTCAAGTATCTTTGAAGACTTTGACCTGTCGCACCTGCGGCGCTGATCTAATTTTCGACCCTGCCACTCAAGCCACCGTTTGCAACTACTGCGGAAACTCATTTCGCGTTGAGGAGGCAGTTGACAAGGTGGTTCCAACCCCCGACGGAATACTACCCTTCAAAGTCGCAAAGGACCAGTATCATCAAAGACTCCTCGAGTGGTTGATCGAAGGCGACTACACGCCAGACGACATCCTTGAGTCGAGTGTGTTCGACCAAGTCAATGGCATATACCTACCACTGTTTATGTATGTGGGGAAGTACCATGCACCATGGGTAGCTGCGGCAGGTTTCGATCGTAAGGAATCGTCTCTTATAACGGTAAACGGCAAACTTGTTAATACAACCAAGACCGTTACCGATTGGCGCCCCTGCAATGGCGAGGCGAATGGTTCATTCACCGAACTGATCTTTGCCGGCGAACATGTGAAACCTGAGATTGCGCAATTCGCGGCCGGCTGTGGATTCGGTACCGGTGATTTGAAGGAGTACGATCCGAGATACACTCTTGGCTTCGTGATGCAAGGATTCGCCGGTTCCGACGAAGAAGTGTGGAGCACGCAAATTAGTGGTCGCGTCAAGGCGCTGGTCGAGGCCGACATCAAACAGAAAATACCTGGGGATCGCCAACGCGACCTATCATACGATCTTTCCACTGAGAAGAAGGCATTTCGTGTCTATGCTCCATACTGGATCGTTTACTACAAGTACAAGGGTGCAGAGTACCACGTCTGTATGGATGGGTTGACATCCGCCAGAATGGACGGCAAAAGACCGGAAGACCAAGACCGCAAGAAAACCGTCTCGAAGTTTTTCCTACCAGCCCACATCTGCCTTGCAATTTGGCTGGTTGTCTTTTTCGGCGCTGTCCAGGCATCTCAGGATGCTGGAACCGCAGCCTTTTTCATCGGCCTGATCCCCACAATCATCCTATATGTACGCGCATCAAGCAAAAAAAAGGTTGTTATCGAGAAATCTAAGGCAATCCGCCAGCAGATTCTTGGTGGGTTCAAGGCAGGCAAGAAGGCATTAAGAAATCAACCCGCTAAGAAGGAAGTACCACCACCAGTGCCCAAACAACCCGAACCATCGACGGCACCCGCACCGGTGGCAATGGAAGACCTTAAGTTCCAGTGTCCTCATTGTGGGCAAAGTTTAGAGGCTGAGAGAGGCATGGCCGGGACCGTACTTGATTGCCCATCCTGCCAGGGCCACCTTCAAGTGCCCACGCTCTGATTGCCTATTGCGGGACTGTGGCACGCCTCCAGGGCGAAAACGACGAGTACGGCGTTTGCTAACCGGCATCGGTTCCATTGGTCCACAAGCCGTCTTGACCGCGTCAGTGCTGAACGGTAAACTTACCTTGTCATGTGCACATATCGGATCCTCTCTTTCGACGGCGGCGGAATACGCGGGTTGCTCTCGCTGGTCTTGCTGGAACGACTTGAAGCGGAAGTCCCCGGCTGGCTGGACAATGCCGATCTACTGGCCGGAACGTCCACCGGCGGAATCATTGCACTTGGTCTCGCGCAGGGCGTCCCGGTTGCCGAACTGCGGAGACTGTACGAAGAACGCGGCAAACTCGTCTTCGACGATTCATGGTGGGACGATCTTTGCGACCTGGGCAAGACGCGCGGCGCGGACTACAAGACCAAGAACCTCGAAACCGAAGTCCGGCGCCTGCTGGGCAACGCGAAGTTGAAAGACCTCAAGAAGCGCGTACTTATTCCGGCCTTTGACCTCGACAACGAGAAGCAGGAAGAACGTTGCTGGGCACCGAAGTTCTTCAACAACTTCCCCGGCGAGGATAGCGACGGCGACCAACTGGCCTACAAGGTGGCGCTGTACACCAGCGCCGCGCCGACCTACTTCCCATCGGTGGACGGGTACATTGACGGCGGCGTTGCGGCGAACAATCCGAGCATGGCGGCGCTGGCCGTGACTCAGGACCACCGGGCTTTCGGCAAGAACTCGCCGGACCATGACGAAATTGCCTTGTTGTCAATCGGGACCGGCAAGTCACTCGTGCGGATCGAAGGGAAGAACCTGGATTGGGGTTATGCACAGTGGGCAAGACCCATCATTGACATGATGCTCGACGGCGTTATGGGCCTTGCCGATTACCAATGCCGGCAGATTCTTGGCGACAACTACTTCCGGCTTGCGCCGGTCTTTCCGGCGAACATGGTGATTCCGTTTGACGGCGTGAAGCGGATTCCTGAACTCGTGGACTTCGCCGAGAACGTTGACATTTCCAAGACGGTCGAATGGTTGAAGACCGTCTGGAAGTGACAGACCGCCACTCCGCCGCTTGCGCCCCTTCCACGCCTGAGCGCGCTTGTTTCCTCGCACCGTCCGGCAAGAACCGGCCGCCCGCTACGCGCAGGAGCGCGCGGGCTGCCCGGAGGACCGGGCACCGGTTTTGCCGTCCGTTGCGAGGCGCGCGCTACGGCGTGTCCGGGCCGCAACCGGCTTCGTGGCTTACAGACATACGGACCAGAAGAAAGAGGAGAAGACGCGCGCCCTGATTCTGATTCGGAGCAGCCGGAAGCCGGAGCCGCCGGGAGGCGGCGAACGACCGCCGCGACAGCGGCGGTGAGTCTGTGCAGATGGTGGAAGGAGCGGCAGGCAAGGAGCATGAACCGCCGGAGGCGGCAACGAAGAGGCGGCGGGAGGCAACTTCGGAGCAAAGGGAGTGGGCGACCAGCGCAAGACCGCCGCCGAGCGTCCAAGCGTTCAGCGCGGACGCCCGCCGACCGCCCCCCGGCGGACGGCGGAAGCGGAGCACGCGGCCAGCG
>CAZJZM010000067.1:0-2837 GCA_964550485.1 Microcaldota archaeon
ATAACTACAGGCAGACCAGCCTGCGTGGTAGATGACGCTTGATAAAGATAGTAAGCGGTAGGGGAATAGCGGAGATAATAATTCTCTTCGCGATGGTGATGATTTTAGGCTTCACCATAGCGGTCGCTGCGCTGGCAACCTCCAAGGTCTCGCTCATAAGCAACAGCCTAGCGAGCCCGCAGTTCACCCTATTCGCATACATCCTCGACGCCGTGATCTTCGGTGTGCTGCTGCTGATAGCGCTCCGCAGGCACCACAGCAAGACCCTCCTCTTCAGGACCCTTGAATTCATAATCATAGCCTTCACCTCCTTCTTTTTCTTCCTGGTGCTCTACGCCATGATAATCCCTCCGAGCGTCAGCTACACCGCTGCGCTGCCACTTAGCATAACAAATGCGCTTGCCTTGCCAGGGAGTGTCAATCTACTCGGACCCTATGTACTAGCCTTTGTCTCTGCGATAGTGCTCATAACAGCGAAGGAGCTCCATCCTCGCATCAAGGACCTGGCCACCATGGTATCAAGCATGGGCATAGGCATACTCCTGGGTATAAACTTCCCCTTCGTCTATGCGATGCTGATACTGGCCATAGTGGCCTTCTACGACTACATAACGATATTCATGACCAAGGTGGTGGTGGAATTTGACAAGGCCCTCATAGCCATGGATATCTCCTTCCTCATAAGCGTCTCCGACATAGAAGCGGTCTCGCCCCGCGCCTTCGGCCAGAAGGATGAGGAAAGGTATGAGGAATATCTCATAAGGACTCACCAGGCCGACGATCCGAAGTTCAAGAAGATACTCAAGGAAGGAAAGCTGCCGGTGCTCTCCCAGGTCTCGCTCGGCGAGGGCGACCTGAGCCTGCCGCTGATGGTCGCCATAAGCGCCTATTACACCTACCTGAGCTATTCCTTTGCAGGGATAGTGATGCTGGGAGCCTTGGCAGGCGTGATAGTGACCATGCTCCTTCTCAAGAGGTACAAGAAGCCGCTGCCGGCCATACCTCTCCTCTTCTGCTTCATGAGCATAGCGGCTGCTTTTGCCTACCTTTACATTGGGAAGGCGGTAGGCTACGGATCGGTAGTGCTTGTGATTGCAGGAATAGCGATAATGCTGCTGACAGTGCGATACTTGCACAAGGAGGTAGTCGTTGAAAAGGCCAACAGGATGAAGGAGAAAAATGCGAAGAAAGAAAAAACCGGCTGACTTCTGCAGTCCTAATTACACTTACCGATGAGAAGATGTTACTTCAGTTTCGATTTTGTGAATGTGATCTAAGAGGTTGCCGGGCCCGAGGTTGTTTCTGTAGGCATTTTCCATCACCATTTCTAATGCTGCATAGAGTTTAGGCACCCAGTGCAATAAGACTATGTCGCCTGGCATAATGCGCAGTTTTGGACGTTGTTCGTTAAGGAGTTCTGCAGTGTAACCCTTCTCCTTATTCTCGACATCAGGACCCCACATTACTAGATAAGGTATGCCTGCTTGGGCTGTAGCTTTCAGTACCTCATTGTTATAGAAGCCGCCAGGAGGACGCATCATCACTGGCCTCACGCCGATGAGGTTTGATATGGCATCCTCGCAACCTTTTATTTGGAATAGCATGGACTGGTATGTAAGCCTGGTCAGGAAGAGGTGGTCCACAGTATGGTCCTCGATTAGCCCACCTAATCTGGAGAAATCCTTCCAGTAGTTCTTGTGATTTTCCATCGCTGAGCTTATTAGGAATGCTGTTATGGGTATATGGTGTTTCTCCATAAGTTTTAAAAGATCGTCATTAATAGTATAACCATCGTCTATTGTTATGAAGAAGACAGGTTCTGTAGTACGTATTTTGCTGATTACCTTAGTTTGTACGATGCCTTCTGGTTTTAGTAAGGATTTCTTCAGAGGCTCTGGTTTAGCGACGTTCGCTTGTTCTGTGGATAGGACAGGTGATTGTTGGGATGGTACCTCGTGCGGCTCATTGAATTTGCATGAGGTAAGAGAAGCGGTTAAGGATAGCGCCGCGATACTTTCAATGAATTCTCGTCTTGGGAGACCTTCGGATGAAATGCCCATGCCTCTGAAGGCATTCCGGAGAGCCGAATTGGGACTAGTTTCGTCTCCAGTTTTCAACCCTCGTTGATTGTTATGCGTAGCTATCATCAGATCCACATACGTATGAAACACTGTCATCCAGAGGCAAGAGTTTCCCTCAGAAGGGTATATGTTTTGCCTCATATATAACTTTATCTCAGAGGGATTAATTGGGTCCTTATTTATAGTTTGCAGTCACTGTTGCAGCGCCTGTTACCGTGAAGCTGAATGAAGTTTTGGTTGTTCCTGTCGGGCAGGTTACGCTTCCCGTGCAGGTCCATCCGGTGAAGGTGTGACCTGTTGCAGGTGTTTCTTTTATTGTAGCCGTGGTTCCCGAATTGTATGTTCCTGTGCCTGTCACCGTTCCGTAGCCTGATGGTTTTGCTGATGCAGTTACGGTATAGGTCGCAACGTAGTCTGCAGTTATTATCGCGCTGCCTGTTACCGTGAAACTGAATGAAGTAGTACTTGTTCCTGTCGGGCAGGTTACGCTTCCCGAGCAGACCCATCCCGTGAACGCATAGGCTCTTGCGGGTGTTTCCTTTATGGTTGCGGTTGAACCTGAACTATACGTGCCTCCGCCAGTAACTGTTCCTCCCGTCAAAGGACTTGGAGATGCGGTTATCGTGTATGTGGATGTGGCAGAGCACTTCGCCGCCTCTGTTATCGCGTTGTCCATTGTCACCGACTGCGAGGTCGCGGTCCCGGTGTAACTGCCTGCGCCGGTTCCGGTCCATCCGTTGAAGGTGTATCCTGATG
>CAZJZM010000067.1:2937-5382 GCA_964550485.1 Microcaldota archaeon
CGTTGGTAGGGTTTGCGGATTCAGTTAATGCGTATGTCGATACCTGGGAGCACTTTGCCGCCTCTGTTATCGCGTTGTCCATTGTCACCGACTGTGAAGTCGCACTGCCGGTGTAACTGCCTGCGCCGGTTCCGGTCCATCCGTTGAAGGTGTATCCTGATGGGACTACCACGGAGAATGTCGCTGACGAGCCGTAGTTGTAGGTTCCCGCGCCGCTGACACTCGTGCAGCCGCTGTTCGTTACCGTGAGGACTTCCTGCTGTGAAAGCTGGAAGGTTGCGGTTTCTGTGATTGCGTTGTTCAGTGTGATTGCGTGCGAGGCGGATGTTCCCGTGTAGCTGCCGGTTCCCGTTCCCGTCCATCCCGTGAAAGTGTAACCAGTGTTAGGAACTGCGAGCAGCGCTATCTCCGTTCCTGCCGCGCCCGTGCCCGAACCGGGAAATACCTTGCCTCCTGCTGATGCGGACTCGGTGAATGCGTATGCCGAGGCTGCATCGGCAAAATTTGTCAGGGTGAAGCTTGAGCCGTCGGATGTCAATGCTGATGGACCTGCGATCTGTACATAGGTACCTGATGCCGTCTCATTATCCATTATAATCGAGTATAGGTTAGGAAGCCCGCTCATTGGCACCAGGCCCGAGCCCATGTTGGCGTAGCCGGTGTTTGGAACGTTGGTGAAATCGCCGCCAAAGAAGGTGGTCCCGAAGTTTGCAAGCAGAGCCATTCCGCAGCTGGTGGTGCAGACCTCTGGCCTTTCGTCCACCCATTCTGACGAAGCCTGTGAAGACGGTCCGCCGTTGTTGGAGTTATATGTGACGGTTATGGTGAATGCCTGCTGCGTTGTCACGTCCGTAAGCGTTATGACCCAGGTGTTTGCTGCGGCTCCCTGCACTACGCTTGCGGATATGATGTCCCCCGGAGAGACGGTGAACCCGCTTATCGCTACGGATGAAGCAGGTATCAGCTCGTACCACGCGGAATAATGCGCAGCGCCGTTGTAGTAGTCGGATGCGGTGCCTGTCTGCACCAGCGTCGAGTCGCCGAAGCCTCCTATTCCAACCCATTGTGCCGAGTAAGTGGGACCGGAGCTTGGACCTGCAGCCTGGACCACCCAGGAGCCCTGCACCGATGTGGTTGACGCCGTGCCGCCGCTGTAGCTCGCGTATCCTGCCCAGTTCAGCGAGTCGTACTTTGTAGTTGATTGGTTCTGGAGTTGGGCATTCGCGATGCTTGTGGAGAAGCTTGGAGGGCAGTTGTATATTCCCGGAGTATATGCTTCATTGAAGTGTTTGGAACCGCAGGGCGAGACTATGCTGCTGTAGTTGACTGTGGATTGGTTTCCCAGTAGGAAGGTCTTACGGCCGTTTATGTATGAATAGGGGGTGTTGGAGTCAATCTGCCTTGCATTGTACATGTCAGAAATATAATTCTGGAATTGCGAGGTGATCTGAGTAATGTTGGGGATCTGTGTCGTGTTGGCGATCTGGGTGGCGTTTACAATCTGCGTTGCGTTTACGATCTGTTGACCAATGGACTGGGCTGTAACCGGAAAGGAGAACAGCAATGCAGCAATCATAGGTACAAAAATCAGAAATTTCGCAAGAGAACGGTATCCGCCCATATTATCCCGTATAAGGATTTGCACGGCCTGGTATATAAAAGTTCCCAGATCTCAGATCCCCCTTTAAACCTATCGTTTTCGCCCTGTTTTAGCTCTGCCTTTCTTTGTTTTGTTACTACCTGTTTCTCCTTCTGCCATAGCCGTAGTATGCGCCTGCTGCGGCGATCGCTATTGCTATTCCAATGATAAGCGCTATCAATGATGGTGTCAGAGATGGGGATCCCGAAGGTGAGCCGGTGCCGCCGAGGGTTGTGTTGCCTGTGGTGCTGTTGCCAGAGGTGCCTGACGTAGGTGTGGTGGTAGGGGCGAAGATGCTTATACTCTCCACAGAGCTGCATGTGGGCGGCGTTGTGTTGGTATTGCATGCCTCCACAGTGTGAGTGCCTGAAGCGAGGGTTCCAGCGTTGAATGTGGTTGAGCCTGTTCCAGTAGCTACGACAGTTCCGTCAACGAGTATCTCAACGGGGCTTCCAGTGCTGGTGTTTCCGGTCAGTATGTCTGACTGACCCGTGTTAATGACGGTGTTAGGTATTGTGAGTGTGACCGGAGACGAGCTGGTTCCGTTGCTGATGGCGGAAGGGCTGTTTGTAATGGTAGTCTGTGGAGTTATCGGAGTTGATACCACATTGGAGCAGACTGTCATGTTTATGTGCGAGAACGCGCCAACATAGAACATATTGGTCAGCGTCATGGCGTAGTTGACCCCGTTTACGACTCCTATGCTTGTTGGAGTGTTAAGGTTGAGTATGTACGTTGTGCCGTTGTCAACGCTTACTCCAGCATCGGTTGGGTTTATGTAGTTCAGCCTGATGAAGTAAGATGAG
>CAZJZM010000068.1:0-5304 GCA_964550485.1 Microcaldota archaeon
CGATACATTTTTTCTACGGCAAGCGGGCTAAGCAGGTGCAAGAATGAAGATAACACTGGTAAAAAAGGCTGACTATCCCGAACTGGAAAAACTCAGGAAGATTTTTGAGATCTCCCCGAACGGCGACATCTGCGTTGCCGTAGGAGGAGACGGCACTTTCATACGTGCCGCAAGGGATTTTGAAGGGCCTATCCTTCCCATCAGGAGTATCGAGAAGGACACCATCGGCTATTATTCCGACATAAGCATAGAGCAGATGGATTATGCAGTCGAAAAACTAAAGAGCGGGGACTACAGCATAGAGAGGCTGGGAAACAAGATGGAGCTCTCCTACAAGGGAAAGAAGTACTATGCGGTGAACGAGGCGGTCATGAACAATGAATTGGAAGAGGTAAGATTCAGGGTGTATGAGATAGTGAATGGCAAAAGGGAGGAGATCTATCCTTACATAATGAGCGGCGACGGTGTCCTTGCGACGAGCGTTGTTGGATCTACAGCTTACAACAAGTCGGCCGGAGGACCGATAATACTCAGTCCGGAGGTATTCTGCATAACCTTCATAAATGTGGACGGACCGTATAAGAACCCTATAGTGGTCGATTCGACAAGGCAGATAGAGATAGAGGTAATCAAGTACAAGGGCAAGCTGAGATACGACGGCATTGAGATAGGCACATTAAAGCCCGGAGACAGCTTCAGAGTCGGATTATCCAAGAAGGAATTGAATGTCATAAGGTTCAAGAAATACAGGGAGGAATTCGGAGCAAAACTCGACAGGATAATAAAAAGCAGGATGGAAAAGTAATTCGGTAGATTCAGAGATAGTTAGCCCGTGAAAAAAGGCTGTTAATCACGCGAAGCCAAACGGAGCACGCGTGAACGTTTATAGCTAGCTATGTATTCGCTTATGTTTTGTTTATTGTCAGCGGCATTGATCAAACGTTCAAAAAACTCAAGTCTACTGGTTTCATCCGGGAGTTTTTGTACTAGAGTAATAAATTTAGCGAGAAGTTCCTTTCTACTGGTTTCATTCGCAAGAAGCTCAAGTCTACTGGTTTCATCCTGGAGTTTTTGTACTAGAGTAATAAATTTACTTCCTTCGGCTATATTATCTGGAGATTCAAGTATCAAGTTTGCAAGAAGCCTGCTCCTGCGAGTATCATCCAGGAGAGTTCCCAGCGGAACAATAAAACTATCCGTTTCCTTGTTATGGGATGCGACAAGTATAAAACATTCTAGAAACTGTTCCGCTTGTTTTCCCAGTTTTTTTGTAAGATCCATAAATGTGTTGCTTGTTAGCACATCTATATCTATCTGTGAAAGGGCTCTATAATAATAATCTTCTGTGCATGGCCCTAGTTTACCGCTTTGTAGCAATCTTACGAAACCTACAAATCTTTTTAAGTTTTTTTGCTATCTTCGCGACTTTTGGACCGGCAGTTGTATATGTGCTGCGGATTATTCTTTCCGCGTCTGGAACTAATGCGCGCAGTGCGTCTTCTGCATCCGTCTCTTTTATTAGTCTTCTTCTTACCAAGCCCGTAATTTCTTCTAGCCTTTCTACCATACTCGTGCTTGTTGGTCTAGCGGTTGTGCGTGTCTGATTGTCTATCTTTCCCGCTTCGGGAACAAATCCGCGCGGTGTGCTCCTGGCATCTGTCTCCCTTCCCAACCCACTATTTGATCGCACTAAGAAGCTCATATCTCCACATGCAAGACGATCTTCAACATTCAAACTTCATATATTTAAACTTGCGTATGAATCACAGCGCCAGGTAACAAGACTAATTAGAAGAATCTGAAGATCTCATTGGAGGCCTGTTGACATGAAGATACTCTTTTAAGGGTTTTGCTACATATAATATGGATGGTATTATGCCTAAGGAAAAAGAAAAAGCCGTTCTCATAGATCCGGATCTTTACATGAAGCGCATGCTTCATTATCAGGAGAGGCATGCCGCATGGTATATCTTCAAGGCAATATACTGGGCCATCTACCTGTTTGTTGTTGGACTGCTGTTCATGGTACAAAGCATTGAGTACTATCCAGTGGCATTCACCTTCGGCACTGCGCTTGTCGTTCTTGCGGTGATGGTAGCCATATACGGAATGGTAAATGCACTGCACAACAAGCTCATGAAGAAGTATGCTTGATTGGCTGCTCTCTTCTTTTTCAGTATAAGCTGGTAGGATGTTAACGTTACCGAATATATACAACGGCAAGTATGTCAGATACTACATAGTCATACCGCTCGTGCTACTTGCGCTCGGCCTCTTCTACTCCACCCACATAGTTCTCGATTCATCGCTCAGCGGCGGCGTCAGCGTGATAGTCCAGAGCAACACCACGGTTCCGAGCCAACAGATAGCCTCCGAGATAGCCGCAAAGCTCCATTCGCCGCAGCCTTCAATAGAAAGGAGCCCCGGCGGCCTCCAGATAACGATAGCAAGCAACCAGAGCCTGATCAGCGCGCAGGGCAAGAGCCTGGAGTTCTTTGCCTTCCAGGAAAACTATACCAAGGGCCTGCTCAACGTCTCTACCTATTCCAGTCTGCTTAAGACAAACAGCACCAACCAGACTGACATACAGGGATTGGCAGCCGCAAGCAGGCAGGTGAACTCCTCGCTTCTGATGATGAGCTCCTCGCTTTCAGACGAGCTCTCTGATCTTAGGCCGTTCATAGGAACGGTCCAGGTTCCCAGCAGCCCAAACGCGCAGCTTGCACTTGCGCAGTCCAGCTATTCCAACGCAAGCACCATCTACACAAACACCGTAATCTCAACCCTCCATTCCATAATACCGTTTACCACCTATTCCTACCAGAACCTAGGACCAACCCTGGGAAGCTACTTCCTCAGTCAGCTCGAATGGGTCATAATAGCCGCATTCGTCCTTGTCTCAATCGCAGTTCTCTTCATCTTCAGGTCGGTAGTCCCGGCATTGACTGTTGTCTTCGGCGCGGCTAACGACATGATAATAGCCCTGGGAGCGATGGGCCTTCTCGGCATACCTCTTGGCACTGCGAGCATAGGAGGCCTGCTGATGATAATAGGCTATTCCATAGACACCGACGTCCTTGCCTCATTCAGGATACTGAAGATGCACGGAGGCACGCCGGAAGAGAGGGCGCACTCCTCCATGAAGACTGGGCTTACCATGACCGCGACTGCGCTGGTCTCGTTCTCGGTCCTTTTCGTTGTCTCAATCTTCACATACGTCCCGACCTACTACGAGGTTGCAGGTGTGGCGCTCTGCGGACTCCTTGGAGACATCTTCACCACATGGCTTGGAAACACTCCAATAATACTTCTCTACAAGAAGAGAAAGGATAGATCATAATGTCGGCCCTTGATTACCTTAAAGACTGGAGGATAATGATAGTGGTAGCCGTCATCATAGTGCTCGCGATCCTGGACGTGGTTCACGGGCTGAACCTTGGAATCGAGTTCGTCGGAGGCACTCAGATACCGATAACGCTCACCCAGTCAGTCAACCCTCTCGAAATGAGCAGCATAACCCAGATACTTGACCAGAGGATCTCCAAGTTTGGGCTGAGCCAGGTTACAGTCGAGCCAGTGGGGAACTCTGGAATATACGTCCAGATACCGTCGACCGCTGGCAGGGAGATAAACTCGACCATCGCGATCATAAAGCAGCAGGGAGTATTCCAGGGAATAGTCAACGGACGGGAGGCGATCAACGGATCAGGCATATTGACGGGCGGCATAACCAACCCTGCGCCCATAGTCTCGGGAAGCAATGTCAGCTATCAGGTCGATTTCGTCATAACACAGACGGCGCAGACCCAGTTCACGAAGGCGGCATTCGGCCAGGCCAACAAGCCGATATACATGTTCCTTGACAGGCCGGTTGACGCAGTCGTACTTTTCAACAGCTCCATCCTCACCAAGGAGGTAGGCACCAGGAGCGTTCAGATAACCGAGATGGAGAACGCCCTCTCATTCGGAAACAGGACCATACCCATAGAATTCATCAACGCCAACGCGTCCAACTGGCCCTCGCTCTACGGCTTCTTCGCATCAAACAGGAACAGGTACAATACGGTAGTGTTGCAGCAGGGAACCTCCAACAGCGTAACCGAGAACCTTACGGCGCTCAACTATTCGCTGCAATTCGTCACGGCCGCAAACATGACTCCGCAGTTCATCCAGAGCAATCTGAGCGTGCTGATAGACGAATGGCCGGGGGTCGGGCTGCTTTCTGCGCCGACGCTTAGTCCTAGTCTCACCACGGGCCAGTCAAGCGGCAATGCCGGCTATGTAATAACTGGAGAATCGCTCATAAGCGGAAGCATACAGCAGAAGATAAACGACGCCCAGAACAAGTCCCAGGACATAACAACAATACTGAGCGGCGGTGCACTTCCGGTGCAGGTCATAGTCGGCGAGCCGATAACCACACCGGCCTCCCTCGGAACACATTTTGAAGTAATAAGCGCCGTGGCATTGCTGCTCGCAATACTCGCGGTCAGCATTACGATAGTGATAAGGTACAAGAAGCTCTTCCTCATAGCGCCGATAATAATGACGACATTCGCAGAGCTCTTCATAATAGGCTCAATCATGGGCCTCGCCGCCACGATAGACCTCTCGGCAGTGGCAGGAATGATAGCGGTCATAGGAACAGGGGTGGACGCACAGATCATAATAACCGACGAGGTGGTCGCAGGGCAGAAGGACACCACCATGCAGACAAGGGTCGGGCACGCCTTCTACCTGATAATGAGGAATGCGATGCTGCTCTCGCTTGCCATGCTTCCACTCTTCTTCTCCGCGCTTACCACCGAGATCTGGTTCGCCGGGGCCACCATAATAGGTGCGCTTCTTGGAGCGGCGATAACAAGGCCGGCCTACGGCGCCATAGTCAGCAAGCACTATTCCTCCTCGTCCCAGAGTTGATCGAGTGGTAAAGCACTGCCCTATCTGCAATAGTTCGAGCGCGGATGTGAGGTTCTACGGCGAATTCTGCGAAAAGTGCTCGTCAGACAAGCTGAGGGAGAAACTGCCTTCGGAAGTGGAGGTCTTCAGGTGCAGGGTCTGCGGAAAGATAAGGACAAAGGAGGGCGAACTGGAAGAGGACAAGAAAAGCCTTCTCCTGGTGATCCAGCAGAGACTGGTAAAATACAAGGTCCGCCTCATAAGCTATGCTGACGAAAAGGCGGTCATAGACGTGGTTGATCAGAAGGGAGAACAGCCTTTGGCTACCGAGAAGGAGGTGGCAATCAAATACAGGAAGATGACCTGCGAATCCTGCTACAAGAAGATCGGCGGGTATTACGAGGC
>CAZJZM010000069.1:0-1778 GCA_964550485.1 Microcaldota archaeon
AACTGAAGGAATCGACTTGCAACTTGAACCCTGAGTAATAATTGACAAAGAGCACCACAGGAAGGCCTTTTCCAATAGCTTCAACTGCTCCACTTGAAAACTTCACACGCTTGGTTCCCAGATCAAGCATCGTTTCCAGATCAAGATTCATAGTGTTAAGCCCTGGAATTATCTTTTCGCCGTCAGGAGTGCCGTCGGTTGTGCCGTGAGGAAAAATACACAAAATCTTGCGCGCCGCGCGTAGTTCCCTCTGTATTTCTGGATCTGGGCTAATGAGTACCTCTAAACCGCTAGCGACTTGTCTTGATTCTAGTTTGCCGTTTACTATGGATGTTGATCTGAACATTCCTTTAGATAATTCTAAATTAATTCTTGCTTCTTGTGGTGCCGATGCAGTTTCCTTCAAGATTACCACAGGAGCAGTATCTTCTAACCTGTAGCTGCCGCCGATGTCCAATATCCCGTCGTATAAGCCGCGGGTAAAATATGCGGCTCGAAACATTTCTTCAGCTTTTGACTCACGAACATACCCCCATTCTCCAAGATTCAACACGCCCCTAAATGCAGTATTTGATTCGGGTCTGTTTCTTATTCCCCTTGCTTCTTCAATTGTAAGCATTCTTTGTCCTGCACGGCTTTTTGTTATTTCTATTGTCTGTACTAGACTTGGTCCTTTGCCTTCGTCATATCTGAGAACTTCATACCTCTGATCATTTACTGTGAAAGACTGTGGTTGTCTGAGTGATACTGGCAATTGCTCTCTTCTCTGAAATGGCATTTTATCACGTTATGATTGTCCATTTTCTCCTTTATAAGCCTTAGCCGACCTTTATAAAGGTATCCTTTTCTGTCAACGTAGGTGAATCTCTAAAACAGCTACTTTTTACTAGTTATTTAAGACCTCTTAGAATATGGTATTGTTCGTACTGCAGCTTCTAGAACTTCTAACTGCTGTTCTCTTGTAATTTCAAATCCTCTTACAACTTTCATAACTTCAAATACCCGTTCCCTTAATTTCGCCTCCGCCGCAGCTTTCAACTCTGCTTCGATGTCCGCCTTCCCCATTTTAACCCCAACCACAATCGGCGCTCTATGCGCAGGAAACTGGATTGTATCAAGGCGGAAACTATATCTTTCATCTTTTCCTATAATTAGTGTTGGCATTTTAAGCGCCATATCACTAGATACATGGAGCTGCAATGGTCTATTACCACCCCAGACCAAAATAGTCTTTGATACATCTCCTTTTCCTGGGGTAAGTTCTCCTTTCTCATTGAATGTATAGAATCCCGAGCATGCATTAAGACTTCCTTCCAAATAAAACCATGTATCTTCCCATTCGTGTTTTAATTCTCTTTTTAGTTCTGGATTTTTGTCTATAAGTACGAGAGCCTCTTTATAAGTAAGCGGCCTTAAACCATTTTGCCGCAGAAGAGCCATCGAATCAACATGATTCACGTCGATTCTGTATGTGAATACCCCACTGGCATTTACCTCCTTGAACTGCACTTGTGATTGGTCAGTAGGCCCAGTCATTGGTGCCTTTTCCCTAGATGCTGGTCTAGTAGCTTCAGTCATTTTATCAAGTTATGATTAGCCTTTTTACGTATATAAGCTTTAACCAGCCTTTAAAAGGATTTCGTTTTCTGTCGACCAGATTTTAATTTACTTTACAACTGATCGGCATGCAGTAATCAATTCTTCTTGCAAAGCTCTTTGAGTTTGATTACTCCCAGAGCTCGACTTGGCAGGTGTCGCCCAAGTAGGAGCATAGACTA
>CAZJZM010000069.1:1788-5283 GCA_964550485.1 Microcaldota archaeon
TACAGACCTCTTCTATCCAAAGTAACAGGAAGTCCTTTTTCAGTATCCTGAACTGCTCGTTTTGAAAAACGGGCGTATTCGTTTCTTTTATCGAGAGTTAGGGTATTCCATCCTGGGATTATCTTTTTGCCATCAGGAGTACCGTCAATTGTGCCGTGAGGAAAAATGCGTAAAACACAGCCGTCATGTAGTTCTCTCAGTTGTCTTTTATCTGAACTTCTGCTTAGACCGAATAAATCATATAGAGATTCTTGTCTTGGCCCCTTTTTTCCGTTTAACTCTGACAGTGGTGGAAACGTTTTATCTGATAATCCTGAAGTTATTCCTGCCTTTTGTCGTATTGCAGTTGCAATTTCCGTTTATACCCACCGATTCCGGAACTAAAGATGTAATATTGCGAACTAATCCTTCACTGCGCTTCCCTTGTACTTCTCGTTCAACATCGCGAGCCTGAGCTGCGCGATGTCATCATTCACGAAGCGGATCTCTATGTTGGCCCTCTTGGCTAGCTTGCTCGCCACAAGGTCGAAGATGAATGTGGTGTCTGCCTCCCGCGTGTCGTATTTCGCCGCTATCTCCACGAGCTTGTTGTGGTCAAGTTGTTCGAGCCTCTTGGCCCCTTTCTGTGATGGAGGGCGGTCATAGACGTATGAGCCGTTTCCTATGTTCATCATTACCCTGCTGTTTACTACTTCCGAAGCGAGTACCGCCACTGCGTCTGTTGTCATTCCTGGAAGAAGACCGCCCATGAGCACCACTTCGCTGTCTCGAGTTGCTGCCCTCAGTTCGTCCAGGCTGGTAGCAACATTAGGATAGACTTTGAGATCTGAGAAAATGTCCTTGACTATAAGTGCATTTATTCTTGTTATTGCTATGGCGATCTCGTCCAGGACTTCGTTGTTCTTTATTATCTCGCGTGCAGGTTGAGTGTAAAGCCTGCTGGCGTAGCCTCCTCCTACGACGATTATGAACTTGTAGACTCCAACGTAGTCTTTGATTAGCTTGAGGAGTTTCTTGATGTAATTTACATTGACCCCGTTTTTTCTAAATACTACATGGCCGCCCAAGGATATGCAGATAGTCTCCATGGATATCAAATACTAAGAACGCTTTATATTTATAAGCCTTACTGGATGATTGCAAATCTCTTTAGAGAAAAAACATATATATCAGAATTTTCAGAAAGCCTAATGGTTAGGTGTACTAGTGAGATTTGCTAATCTGAGTGTCAACCGCGCAATACGTGTTTTTAAAGAGGAATTTCACTTTAATCAAGAAGAAAAAAGGAATGGTAATATAATTCTTTTCAGAAAAGACGCAGAAGGCACGCTCCTGGCTACTGTCGCGCTGCCTACAGCACATCGCAATCTAGGTGAAGCAACTTTAAAACTAGCATTAAGGGGTGCAGGAATCTCGCAAGAGGATTTCCAGAAGGCGCTTAGCAGACACTGAAGAGTTTCAGTAACAATGTTAAGAACGCTTTGTATTTTTTAAGTTTTACTAGATAATTTGAAACCTAATCGAGTTCTTCCGGAGAAAAGATTTATAAAATAGCGCTTTCAGATATTAGTGGGTTGGGTAGACTAATGAAACTAGCGGGTATTACTCCAAGAGTTGTAACAAACACTCTTACTGCTGAATTTGGCTTTCAAATTAGAGATAGCACCGGTGGGCATGAAATTTTGAGAGGTATGCGCCGTGGTGTAGAAACAGTAACTATTGCAGTGCCTTCGCACCGTTATGTAAATCCGTTGACTTTGGCAGGTATATTAAAAACTACAGATATACCTAAAGAAGTATTTCTAGAGGCTGTTCGGAGACATTAGATTGTCTGTGGAGAATAGATATACTTAACCAAAAATCGAGCCTATTCCTGTCTCGCTTGCCGCAACCTCTTCATCTATTATATTGATGATCGTCGCTTCGGTGTTTGAGTCTTGCTTTTCTTAGAATCTCTTGAGATAATGCCCACACACTGCCAATCAATGATACTAATGGCCAGATTAGTCCAGCAAAGAGTATGCTCGCTAGGGAACAGAGAAGTATAATTATTCCGAAAAGCTTATGCTTATCTGGGTGTTTATACAACATGTATCCTGAAATTACTATAACCGTACCCAGCAATATACCTGGCAAGAAAATGAGGGCAACGAAGCCGGCTCCTATTAACTTCAGCCCAAACAATTCCAATCCACTTATTATGAGGATAAGTATGCCTCCAACTATGCTCAATCCCGGAGCGATGAGACTCTTGGTAAGCTGCCTTTTTATCGGGTTTGGCATGGTTAAATTGAGAGGATTCATGTTCATCAGCAACACAATGCCCCCTATTAAGGAGATTAATGAAAAAATAAGAGGAAGTTTCATACTTGGCCCATATAATAAAAATAGACTGGTGGCTATGGAAAATACCAGAATCGCTATTACTTTGTATGCCATAGATTTTTCTGAGTTTTTTTGAGCGGCGTAAGCAACGCTTACTATCACTAATCCGAGTATGAATATTATGCCGTAGAATATTTTCAGATACAGATAAGATATGCCACAGTCGCTACAGGATATGAGGACCGTCGATCCTGTTTCTAATGCCCCAAATATTAGAATTCCCAGTCCACCTATCAAACTTAAAACTACAGCAGTCTTAAGTACTAGATTTCCCATGTATTCAGAGAGCAATAAAACCCTAATGCTTAAGAAGGTATCGTAGGAAATGGTACGTGATTATCCAAAAATTGATCCTATTCCTGTCTCGCTCGCCGCAACCTCTTCGTCTATTATCTTGATGATCGTCGCTTCAGTATCAGGATCTGCGCGCTTTGCACTCTCTATGTTTTTGATCAGCTTGGACTCGGCTTTCTGGAGGAATTCATCGTTTGCGCTCAGGTACAAATAGACCTTGTCCTCCGCCATGTTCAATGAGATGCCGTCCTTTATCTTGTAATCCTGCCTTGCGAAGATCACGCTTGCCTCGGCGTCGTCCTTGAGCTTCGAGAGCTGCTCGTCGCTGAGGCTCTTGTCCAAATAAGGGTCGTAATCCATGAGCTTCTTCAGCTTGTCGGCGTCCTTGGCGTCGCAGATATAGATTCTTGCTGGCATCCGACTACCTGATCAGGGTTGCGTTGACGCTGCCGTCCCTTCCCGGCCTGTTGGTTATGACAGCCTTTCCTGCATCCGTCTCTATCACGGATCCCTTTGTCATTATCTTGAGCCTTGAGAAGTTCCTGTTGTCCTTCGATTCGAGTATTGCTGTTATCTTGACCTTCTTGTAGCCCTTGTCAGTTAGCAGATTGGCGTTTGCAGCGTACTGGAGCTTGTTCTTGTTTGTGGCTCCCCTTCCCCTTACGGCCTTTGAAAGATTAGACTCGCCCAGCTTTGTTCCGGCGAAGAAGCCTCCGTTCTCGCACCTTCTCTTGTCCCTGACCTTCTTCTTTATCTTGCCATTGCCTGCGGTCTTCCTGTCAGACTTGCCGTGGAACTGGGATCCGAATTGACTCA
>CAZJZM010000070.1:0-4329 GCA_964550485.1 Microcaldota archaeon
AAGATGACCGAAGGGACTACTATCCAGTTTGTTATGAGAGCATTCAAGTTCAGCATGGAATTAGCAATAGTGTAAATCATTACCTCGTAGATTATGCTTACTGATATGATATAGATTATCGTGCCGTATATTGCTTCGAGTATTCCGCGTTTCAATGTCGTTACGAGTTTTTCTGACTTAATACCTATTTGTCTTCCTATCACAACTCCCACTATTGCAGGAAGAATTAGGAGACCAGGACCGAACAGGATAAACGTATAGATTTCATTGAGTATGATGTATCCTTCAGTGCCTTTCGTAAAGGTCGAGGTGTCCGTAAGGATAAGGTATGCTACTAAAGCGATAACAAGAATGCCTATCCAGAAAGACATAGATTCCGAAATATCTAATGTAATCCCCTTTCCGCTGGAACGTTTCTGAATCGCTTCGGCAATTGAAGTATCTACTTCCATCATATCATACACAAAGTTAGGATATAAATACCTGAGGCCAGGCACTCTCGCTCTAGGCCTTCCTTTCTCCGCCGCTTATGCGAACGCAGGCTCGTGCTAGAGCTTCCGTTGTGTCTATGCTATCGTCCGCCGAATATGCCAGAGGTATTTCGGTGCACGCGAGCAGAATCGCCTTAGCTCCTCTGCGACGCAGGTCGTCCGCTACTTCAGTAAACAGCTTTCTTCCAAGCCGTATGTCTCCAGCCTTTACTGCGCGGATTCCCTCAGTTACGCTGAATTGACCTGCGGGTGAAGAGTCGCTCGGAGGGAGGATACAGCTGAATCCCGCTTTCGCAAGGCTATCCTGGTAGATCCTTGCCAGTATCGTGCCTTCGGTGGACATGAGCCCGACCTGCGAACCTGGTTCCAGTGCCATCTCGTTGAGTGCATACATAACTGAATCCACTATGGACACGTTCTGCATGCTGGTATGCTGTTTAACCCTGCCCAATACCTGCGGAGCGTGGGCGGTATTGCATGCAATTGCGTAATGAGTGCAGCCGACGCGCTCGAGATCGGCCAGTGCGCTTAGAATGTATGGTACTGGATCCTCTCCCTCTCCCTTAAGGAATGCCGTGCGGTCTGGTGTTGCTGGCTTAGAAACAAGTACGAAATCAAAATGATCCTGATCCCGTTTTGCATCGGTTAATACGGTGAACCACCTTGCCAGTGCCACTCCTGCGAGCGGTCCCATTCCTCCTACGAGGCCCATCTTCACCCTGCTTCCAGCTTCGTCTGCCATAAGCCCACTTTTAAGGATAGGTTGGAAAAACTTAAGAATCTAACATAGAGGAAGTGCGGAGATGCGGGTATCCGAGAAGTTCCAGAGCTCCTGCTCAGACAAGTAAGATATTTAAATTTATCTATGGGATATTAACTAACAGATGATGTATATGGTAAATAAAAAATCAGGACCAAACAGAAAGACAATGGCAATTATCCTAATAGTTGCCATCTTGGCGATCGGCGCTGTAATTCTATCAGTCATGGCGACCTCCAAATCCGGGGCAAACAGCAACGCCCAGCTAGTCGGCAGCAAGCAGTCGTTTGGTGTGCCTACGAGCCAGAGTGCCTCCAGTACGCTTACGGGAAGCCAAGCGAGTTCATCTTCAGGCGAAAATGGCAACGTATCTGCCCAGAGTGAAGAAAGCCAGTTAGTAGATGCAGTGACTTTGTGCGCCTCGTGCGGTGCCACTTGATTGTTTGGAAAGTCGCTCGCATTGGTTGATGCCAATAGAATTTGGCCTCAGATGCGCTGTTTGGGTCTGCTTGCAATATTGAGCAATACCAAGACAGAGGGGGTTTTGCCGATACCGATTACTCCTGCAATAAATCAAGAAATCCCATTATCATCGGCTTTACGCCATACACGTCCCTGTCTTCATTTGCGCTTTTATCCACGACGCAGTTTTTGGCAACGACCCCGAATATTCCATTCATGGTATGGTCGCCGCTCTTCGTGAGCTCCGGTGGCATGAATGCCCTGGTGGAAGAGTAGTCCTTTACATCGACTATGTAGCCATCCCTGACCGCGAACAGTATGTCCGGGGCTATGAAGCGCTTAGTTTTTCCGTAATACTCATCGCCATCGTATACCGCTGTAACAAGCTTTTCATCATCCTCTGTTTTCAGCTTATCCAACTTTTCCATTATCTCCATCTTCAAATTTTTCCTATCCTTTCTCTGCATGATTGGCTTCGAGAACCTGTCGTCATTAATCCATATCATACCTACAGGGTTGTTTGATATGGAAGTGAACGCAGAGGTCTTGTCCATCTCGAAATCGGAGTCGTGTATCCTCGTATATTCATTTTTCGACTCCGAAGACGATACGCCGCTCATAAACTTGCTTGCGAACCTTTTCGCCAACGCAGGCAGCCCACCTTGCGCAAGATTACTTGCACTGGCCTTTGCCTCCGGAGCAGTACGCTCGTGTTGCTCCACTGCCTCCGGCTTCAGGGTTGCATAGCCGTTGTTTATGAGCCATGCATTGAGAAGGAATTTTGAATGAATTGGCTGCGCCCCGTGGTCCGAGACGAGCATGACTAGAGATTGCTCGTTCTTGCTCCTGGTATAACCGATTACCCATTCCAAGAAATCTGATATACTCTTATAGAGCGGGGCGACGTTTCTCTCCCAATCAGGTTTGTTTAGAGAATAATGTTGTATCCTATCAGTCTCAGTGAAGCACACGAACACTATGTCATAATCTTTGTTTTCTATCAGGTGCTTGCTCATCTCCGACCTGCTCTTTATACTTGCAACGTACCTGCGTGAAGCTTCATCCACCCGTATCCTACCTTCCTGTATCCCCTTCTCTATGGGAGGTTCTCCTTCAAATCCAAACTTCACTGCCGTGCTCTTAAGCTCATCTGAGCTGAACTTTGGCGGCAGAGGCCAACCTGTTATCATATCGACATTGCTTCTGCTGCTTGGCTTCAGCACCATTGGCGGCGTCACAACAAGCGACCTCAGTCCCCTATCTGCTGCAAGATCCCAAAACGGTGGATTTGCTTCGGCATCGAAACGAGGTACTGATTTTTCGTATCCTCTGCCAACGCAGAAGAAGTCCATGACACCGTGCTCACGTGGTTCAAGCCCGGTATATATGCTCGGCCATGCTGTGGGTGTCAATGGTGGCAGTGTGGATTTCATGTCCTTCAAGATACCTTCATTGAAGAACGTTTCAAAACCTTTCATGCCGTGGTTTTTGTAAAGCTCCTTTATAATCCACAAAGGCGCGGAATCCATGCCTATCAAATAAAGCTTCTTTTTGCCAACCATCAATAATCCCATAGAGGAAGTGCGAGTGTCGTTCTCTTGGTAGTAATTACTACTGCTCAGTATTTACCAGCAGGCAATAGTTTTATACTTTTCTATTGTCTACATAGTGATTTGATGTCTAAAAAGAATGAACTAGAGAAGCAAGGACCAGACACGAAGAGGAAGATGGAGAATTTTATAGAATATTTGCTTCCACTTTTAATTGATATTTCTCTTCCCCTAGTAATATTTTTGATACTCCTGTTTGGAGTGCATTATCTTATTTCCGTATTATTTCTTAAACTCGGATTTGCCATTTCTGAGTTGTTTGTCTATATCATAGGATTTATAATTTCAATGGCCGTGATGCTTTTTCTAATTTTTAAAAAGACTCCTGGAGAGTATGTTGAGGTTTGGATATTAGCTCTAGTGATATCGGTATTGATTTATCTTGGATTTGCATTAGGAGTCATATGAAAAGATTTTGTAAGGATGCGAGTGCCGGGATTTGAACCCGGGCTCCTGCCTTGGCAAGGCAATGTCCTACCAGGCTAGACTACACTCGCATAGTTAGCTATAGATAATTGCAACTCATGAATAAAAACCTTCTGTAGGGTCTGAATACGTTTTGCAAAAGAAGAAAATAATCAGTCCAAGAACTGCTGAGGCGTTGGCGGCTCAGGAGGCACTCCCTTTCTTGTTCTTATCTCTCTTACCACTTTGTCCTTGAGTTCCTTCGGCAGTTTCTCATAGCCTGCATATTCAGGATACCAGATCGCTCTTCCCGCAGTGAGGCTTCTTATCTCGTTGGAGAAGCCCTTTATTACCTCGGCTACTGGCATCTTCGCGACTATTGTCGCCTGTTCGGCTTCCTGCTGGATGTCAAGAACCTGTCCCCTCTTTCCCTGAACGAATGTGATTATGTCTGAGATGTATTCCTGAGGTATGTTTATTGTGAACTTCTGCTTAGGCTCAAGCAGGTCTACTCCAGCAGTAAGCATTCCTGCATATATCGGCCTTCGCATTGCCGGAATTATTTGCGCGCTCTCACCGCTCGTCTCCGACTACTACCGCG
>CAZJZM010000070.1:4339-5136 GCA_964550485.1 Microcaldota archaeon
TGACAACCTTTATGCCTGTGCACTTCTCCCTCGCGAGAGGCCCGTCTTTCATGGCTTCCTCAAATCCTTCTATCAGAAGCTCCATTACTTCATCGAGATATTGAACTCCCTTGGTGGAATCGATAAGCATGTTTGTTGCGGCTATGTCCACCAGCCCCTTAGCTTCGTCCCTTGTCATTCCCGCCTTTATCAGGTCCTCAACATAGGCTTTGCCCTTCGGCTTTCCTGACTTCATTCCTCCCTGCTCTATGAAGTCTACGACCCCCTGCTCGAGAGGCAGGACGTTTATGTAGAATCGCGAGTGCCTGTTCGGCGATTTTCCCTCTATGTCGTTGACCGTCCTCTCTATTGTCTCCTTGTATACTACTATGGGCTCGCTCGTTGTGATGTTGATCTTGTGCTCGTCTCTGAGCTTGGTCTCGATTACCTCGAGGTGCAGCTCTCCCATTCCGCTCACGAGGTGCTCGCCGGTCTCCTGGTTGAGCTCGACTGTGATGGTCTGGTCTTCCTTTGAAAGGCCTCTGAGAGCCTCGATGAGTTTCATCAGGTCCCTTGAATCCTTCGCTTCTATTGCCTTCGTAACTACAGGCTGTGAGTAGTGCTTTATCATCTCAAATGGAGTTATGTTGTTCTCGCTTGCAGTGTCGCCTATGGAGACATTCCTTAGCCCCACAAGCCCTGCGATGTTTCCTGCGGCTATGCTGTCAACTATGACTCTCTCCGGACCCATGAAGATGTTTACCTGCTGCAGTTTCTGGACGTCAGGTGTGCCTGTTACATATACTTCGGTTCCCTTT
>CAZJZM010000071.1:0-5120 GCA_964550485.1 Microcaldota archaeon
TTTCTGTCTATTTGAATTCCACTCTTTTACAACTGCCTCCTTAAATTTGTGATTTTTATCTATGGCTCCGATTTCATCTAAGAGCAGTTCATATCCTGAATACATTCCTGCCATACGTATCGATTCTATTAAGTTGGGACCTTTACCTTCAGAAAATCCAAGAAATAGGTACTCTTGACAATCTACCGTAAAATAGTGTTGCACGATTGGAACTGGCAACTGTCCGCTTTTTTTGAGTAGTGCTTCATAGACATTTAACGTACCATCCACAGTGCCAAGCAGGCCATAGCCTTTTTGCCAAACTTGCCAGCATGCTCTTGCATGTGCAATACTCTTTTCTTTATCCTCAAAATCTAAGTGAGAGATTGCTAGATAATCAGAAAGTACTATTGCGTCCCTTCTTAAGTCAGAGGCTATGTCAAAGGGTATGTTCGCAGCTAGTGCTGCATCTTTTACTGCAGCTTCTATCAATCTCATCATTGCGTTCCTTGTTTCGTTCCATTCCACGCCACGTAATTCTATGCTCGGTGAGAAATACCGCCCAGCTGCAGCATCCCTTGCTGTTCTTCTTGCCCCTTCCCATGTACTACTGCGAAATATTTTCCATTCTTTGTTTGGCTGTTGGTCTGGCTTAAGAAAATCCGTTGTTGGAATGCCCTCTATTAACTGTTGTAATTCTATTCTTTGCGCTGCAGGAATATCGCTAAAGTCTGGTCTTAATATTAGCTTTTCAGTCTGGCTTGCCGGTTGGGTCTTTGCGACTCTTGTTCTCATGTTACTGCCACATAAATTATATTTTACCAGATATTTATAACCCGCCGAAACGCCTAAAAATAGCCAATATTATAAGCTCCGAGCTTTCAGGCTACCACGCTAGCGAAGAGCACGCTGAGCTCTTTAAACTCCGGATAATCTCAAATTCAGCTTTGGCTTTGGCTGGGGCTATCGACGTAATATAAGACGTCAATCGCTCAGGAAAGTGGCTTCTTTTGTTGTACATTGTATACAATTATCAACATTTTCTGACGTCGATTCGATAATATGTAAAACGGGTCGGTCAAAGAAAGTGTTAAAAATCTGAAGGTACCTATATTATCAGGTGGCGACATGAAGGCTACGCAGATTCAGCTGCAACTAAAGAACAAGAAAAGCATAGATTCTAAACTTGATGAGATAATAATGCGTCTTGATGCACTTGCAAACAAAGTTAACGAGGAGATTTATCCTGACGAGAGCAGATTTAAGAAGAGCTATATAAAGAAGCAGAAAGAACTTGACAAGAAAATAAAATCTGGAAAGATGAAGATGCACGTTTACAAGAATTTTGCTGAATTGGATCGCGCAGTAGGTTAAAGGCGTGTCTAATGGCCTATTCTATATCCGCCACTTCGGAATTTGAAGAGACTATTTCTAAATTAAAGAAAAGAGACATATCGCTTTATCTTAGACTTGGTAAAAAGATTGATGAATTATGCAACGAGCCTCACTTTCGCAAACCAATGAGTAATGTACTTAAAGGCTCTTTCAGGGTTCATGTAGGTTCGTTTGTATTGAGATATAAAATAGATGAAAGCACAAAGACAGTCCTACTTATCTCTTTCGTGCAACACGATCAAGCATACAGGTAGTCAAACAGTAAAGACTGTACACATAAGCAAGCGTCTCGTGCCATAAGGAGATAGATAAAGGCGAAGATTACCAATCTGTCCTTACTTCTGACGTCGATTTTACGACATATAGGCTGGGGCTATCCGTATTCTAAGTTCGAATCTGGCTGCTTGTTTAAGGCTTCTGAAGAATCCGGATTTTGAGGTTATTCTTGTTACAGTTTACTCCTTTCTGTGCACAACAGCTAATTCTGTTGGTGCGACTTCTTGCGCTTGATCTAGACTAGCCGCATGTAGGATAGGGCTTGGCCATTGACCTGAAGTAAGATACGCGTTAATACTACGGCTATGTCGGGTACCGTTGCAGTTGCTGCCGCGTACAATCAGACCTGCAAATCCGTGGCGTTCATCGTGGACCCATTCTCTCGCCTCAGGATTATTTTTAGAGACCTTTTTCCCACAAGGAATTCCTCTGAAATCAGTAAGATACCAGTCATCAGTCTTTGGAAGGTTTTCTGTTACGGAAGTCACCGTTCCCTTGAGTAAGAAATAACCACCGCCTGCTTTAATTTCAACATCCAAATCGGTTTCAAGGATTAATCCCGCATTTCTCATGCCCTGATATCTAAATGGAACTTCGTAGCCCATCCTCCCATCACGCACTATAATAAAATCACTGAAGGCTCTGTCTGGAGCAGGATATATTATGCCAGTTCCTGTCCAATAACAGGTTCTGATAGTTGTTCCGCTTTGAAGGTGTGCATCAAGGTCCAGATTCAAAGCTGGGACATTTCCTTCCCTGAAAAACTTGATTGCCTTAAATATACTCATTGCGTTTTCTGAAATTTTTATTCTATTAGTTGATCTTTGAACTTGAGTTGTTGTCATTTTATCACACTTTCGTTGTCTTTTTAGATGCATTTTTTAGATATATATGCATTCCTAGGAGCCTTTTTTAGGCAGGTTTTCATACTCAATTCCTAGACTTTCAGACATGCGTACCTCCCACGTGCTAAAAATCGTTGAAAATCGCCATACAAAGTAGTGTTTTAACCTAACTACTGGAAAGGCCCCAGTTTAGGCTGGGGCTATCGCTGACTACAAATAAACATACTAATTGGTATATACATGCGTATAACTAAATGTAAACATTTATAAATCTTGGTGTGTCAATATATATTGTGATAATATGAATGGTCTTATGAGCATAAGGATACCTGGAGAGTTACAGGTGAAAATGAAGAAATATGATATTAATTGGAGTGATAAAGTTAGAACATATCTGGAAACCCAGATCAAACAATTAGAACTTTCGAAGTTCTTAAAACAGAATGCAAGCAAAATGAAACATGCCAAAATGCATGCCGATAGCACAGCAATGATAAGAGTCGATAGGGATTCTAGATGATTATCCTAGACGCTAGTGCATTAACAAAGCTTGTCGTTAAGGAAGAAAATAGCATGAGAACGATAAGAGAAGTAAATGAGGCTATTCAGATGGGGGAGACCATCGCTTCGCCGGATATAGCATTGGCAGAGTCACTAAATTCTGTCTGGAAACATGTTACTTTACTAAAAGACATAAATAAAAAGGAAGCTGATGAAGCAGCTGAACAGCTATTTTTTATTTGGAACAAGATAACAAAATTAGGAACAGAAGGTTTAGCACAGATAGGAATGGAGATAGCAATTGGGAATAATTTACCTGTATACGACTCGTTATATATCGCTGCCAGCAAGTCAAATAATGCACCTTTATTCACATTCGATTCTGGAATGGCGAAAAAGGCAGGTAAATTGGGCATTAGATTATTGTAACAATTTTAGAACTTTTAATAGTTTTCACCCAAAGCTTTAAAAATAGTAATTTTGTCCATACAAAATAACCGAACTGGATTACTGAATGCGACTGGGTCTATCGCGCTTTTATTCTGTGGCCCTTAACATTCTCTTTAGTGTTTCGTTTATGCCTATTGCAATTGCTGTGAGTTTTGACCAGAAATCAGTTACTGGCACAGAATCAGTCTGCGTGCTTTCCTCACGATCGACTTGGAGTTCAATTCTTCGAGCGGCGAAATCAGGCTTTAGGTTCGCACGAATTTCCAAGTAGCCGCCGTCATAGGATACACCTATATTTACGGCAACAGGTCCTGTTCCAGGATAGCAAATCGCTCTTCCTGTAGAAGGACGCCGTTCAAAACGTTCTAACTCTTTTAGAGTTATTGGTTCGAGCGTCCAGTCTGGCATTATCAATTGTGGACCTTGCTTTTTAAGACCCATTGTGCCGGTAAGAAGAGGTCCTTTTTTATACATTTCGTCCCAAAAGGTTTTATTAGTGCTGAACTCTTGTATGACAGCTCTCAGCGATGCTCCGTTACCAACTCCCGAAGCCACCGTAAACTTGTCATCAGATATGACTAGGTTTAGAGGACTTTTAGCTACTGCTATCGCCATTCTATCAAGCTATAGTTCCATTTTCCTGATTCATAAGTCTTTCCTTGCTTCCGGAAAGCATGGCCTGACATCAGATATTTGGATAATAGGTCCTCTTATAAAAACTCAACGACAATGAAAATGTTGCATGCTAAAGGTAGTCTAGGCAGTGTCCATTAGAGCAAGACCTTCAGATGTCAAGCACACTGTTGTGCCCTCTGAATAGATAAGGCCTGAAAAAGACATAAAAGAGGAACACTTCCAGAGCGAAAGGTAGGTATCCAAGGTACCCAAAGAGCGGCATCTCGAATATTTTTATATTCACTGGAAGGTAAGGAAGAGTGTAAATCCATTGCGGAATAGCTTGATAGTTCCAAAATTCCCAGAAAAATCCCATTGTTATTCCCGCAAGGAAAAGGCGCAATACCGTTCCCCTTCCATTTTTCAGTACCTTCTGCACTACACTCGTTCTGCCCATTAGATAATTCAGAGGATCCAGAAAGAGAAAAAGTCCAAACCAAATAAACGGAAAACCTATTCGTGGTGCTAGGATTGGAATGAGTATTGAAAAAGCTCCAAAAACAACCAATAACCTTATAAAATTAAGACCAGATCTGTTTCCAACCGGATTCTCCTTTCTCTTCGTCTTCATATTATTTGCTTTCCTATCAAACCTTTTTCCCACTTCAAGTGCGGTGTAAAGTGAGAAGGTCTCCAGAACAGCGGGCATTATTGTTGTAAAGTCAACAAAATGCACATACCAGACGTAATTCAGGTAATACCAGCTGAGTGTAAATATGTTATACAATTCGAATATCGACCAGAAAGGCACAGAAAGCACAACCAAGAAGAGGAATTCCTTAGGATATGAGACTATCAAAGACCTCTTTCTTACCCTGTATACCAGGCTGTCCACGAATAATATGTAGCCGTACCAGACTATCGGGATATACCAGGTAGCAAAAGGCTCAATCTTCGCGAAGAAATTGATCTGAGCCAGGGTTATCAGAACCAGGCCCAGATAACCATACCATTTCAGCATCAATAGCACTTCGGACGCTTTTTATTATTGTCAAGTAT
>CAZJZM010000072.1:0-5017 GCA_964550485.1 Microcaldota archaeon
AGGCAAAAATGAGGGCCATCAGTGTGCAACAAATGATTCCGCCAATGGGGAAGCCCGTGGGATCGTCATCGTTGAGGTTCAGGCCATAGGTGGTCTGCGTCACCATCAAGGCTACATACCAAAAGGACCACCACAGGAAGTTCCGCCTTTGCGTAAACCAGGAACCCCATAGATGAGGTGCTCCCGTGATAAACATCCAAAAGGCACCCAGCAACGTGCCCAGGCCAGCTTGAATCAACCAATCATCTAGCAGCACGTCACTCAGGTTCTCCAGCGAGTTGGCTGCCCCAGCAAAGACGGCAAAGTCCTTGGTGGTGGCTACCATCAGGGCCTCGACGATTTCAAACAGACCGGACAACAAGATGGGAGCCAATGCGTTCCCAGTCATGATCATCAAGATAAAGGGGTTGGCAATGTGCGGGGCGTGCCACCTGTCATGTGCGGGACTGGGCCGTGAGAGGATATGTGGTCTAGCAACGCGGCAAAAAAACTAACATGTCACAGTTATCAAGGAAGTTGATCTTGACCAGGTCGGCGATGCCATCCTTGACCACTTTGCAGGGCGGGGTCAAGTCCCAGTGTGTTCTGATTTGACCAACAGAAGGGACGCAGACGGCGCATACGAGGAGGATCAAGGGTAACAGCTTCATGTCGTCTCAATTAGGTGCCCATGCCAGCGTCGTCAAGTGCAACGACAACGGAGGGGTGGAAGGCACGCTGCTTGAAAACGAAACGTCCACATATGTAAAGGGACCCCGCTCACTGCCTGTGTAACAACGGTGCTCTTTTTGCAGGGTGTCAACGCACCGCATGTCAACCAGTGTGTGATGACGTGCGTGTACTGCCCCAAGCCCATCAAGGACACTGACGTGTACTGGGATCTCTCCTGTGGTCGGCACCTGGCCCATGGCGATCATGGCACCACCCGCTGCACCATTTGCACCCGGGTTGGGGCACCCATTGCACAGCCAGTCAGCGATCTTCCGCCACCACCACAGGCTGCAGTCCAAAGTGAAGCAGTGGTGAATGCCAGTCGTCAGCGTCGTCTGGCCCAGAATGCTGCCAGGCGGAAGGAACCCCTGAAACCATATGATCCCGCTCCTGTGACAGGGTGGTTCACCAGTGTGCTGCGGGTCGCGGGACGTCTGAGTGAAGCATCCATCCCCGATGACGAATCGGAGGATCCCGTAGCGCTGCTGGATGCTGGGGTCCCGCTGCAGACCATTGTTCACAAACACGGGTTTGACATTACGGAGATGATCAACGATGCTCCGGGCGTCACCATTGCCGACTTCTTCCGCAACGGCTACACCATTGGCGAGATGTGTGATGCTTTTGCCAGCCGCATGAATCGGGAGGAGGGCATGCATGTGCTGTACTGCCTGGGCATGACGGACGAGTACCTATCGGCTCGGCCCCAGCAGTCTCAGGTGGCCATTATGAAGCAGCGCCTGGGTCTGAACGTGGAGAACTTTATCCAGCACCTCGAGTACAAGTTTGTGCCAGGACGCTGGACGCTGCCCCAGATGCTAGAAGTGGGCTTGACTATGCCCGTGGTGATGAAGCTAGGCATGCGGACCATGGATGAGTGGCTCCAACTCAAGGCCACTGCCACCACCGAGTCGGAGCTCTTCCACTTTGGATACACGCCCACGCTGGCTGCCCAGTTGATTCCCACCTCGACAACACTATCGTCACCGACGACGGAACAACCGCATGTTGTGCAATCCCCCGTGCATGCTGCCCCAGCGACATGCTCTCCCTTGAGTTCCCTGAATGCCCCAGTGTATGGCCCCGTGATGCCGAAGCAGTGGCCCCCACCAGGCATGGCTGTGCCGCCCGCCCCTCGTGCCATTGCAAATACGAGTGGTGCTACCACCGGCTCCAGCAGCAGCGTGAAACCACCTGGCCAGTATTCGTGGGGGTCCAAGTTGCCGCCCGATGTGTTCATCCCCGTGGCAGTGCCTCAGCAACATGCGGTGCAGGCACCAGTGGCCCACATGCGGGACAACGCCCCTCGTCTGGTGGATAAGCCACCCCTCATGCTGCTGCCCCAACACCAGCCAGCCCAGACTGCCAAGTACGCGCTCAAGAAATGAACACATTCATTTTCTACCATGTCTTCCCCCGTGGCTTCCTCCACGATGACCTCCTCCTCTATGATGTCCGCCACGATGTCCATGGTGGCGGAACCTGGCAAAAGTCAAGGCGAGTGAAGCTCGTTTGCGCGCCAGCCCCGAATAATGGTGCTTGCTGTCGTCCAGTACGTGGTGGGCAAACGCCGAGACCTTGCCCTTCCACTTGCCATGGTCTGCACGGTTCGTCATGGCCTTGAACGCTCCTGGGTGCTTGACCGCGCCCTGCATCCAGTGTTCACCCACAGGTTCCAGCTGGAGACCTGCAATAAAGTGGCCCACATGCTTGTCCACATGGGCAATCTCCTCGGCTGTGGGCACTTCCAGGGCATCCCCGTCCTGGGCACAGGCCATCTTAGCACAGGCCAGGGCGGAGCAGCGGGCCAAGTGTCGGGCAGCCACAATGGATAGGGGCACAGCCTCAGTGTGGCCGGCCATGCTGTCTCCATTTTTGATGGCCTCGCACTCCACCGCGTGGCCTCCCTCCTTCCAGTCCCGCTTCTGGCAATCGATGCTGCAGTAGGAAGCAATGTGGCAACCCTTGCACTTGCCCGCGCTCACATCGGCAGCCCCACATCCCTCGCAGTATTCGCCCCCGCAGCTGGCCTGGAAGTTCTTGATCACATCCCCCACACCGTGGCCACTTCGCACCGACGCCACGTAGTGGTGCAGATCATACAAGTCGATCACATGCTCCTCTTCCTCGGTCGCCATGGTCAGACCGCTGTTCACAAACAAAGGTAACATCATGGGTGGTGGGATAATATCAACCAGCCACTTTTATCAGAGGACCACACGCTTCTCCACTTGACGCGAAGACTTGCCCGTCTCCCGGCGTTGGCGCACATCTTCAAAGGCCTTGGCCTCGTTGACCAAACCAAATTCAGTGTACAGCGGCCTCCAGTAGGCCCAGTCTTCCCACAGCAGTTCGGGGGTGGCCGCAAGCAAAGCAAAGAGCAAGGCCTTGGCTCTTGCATATGTGGCGGGCCTTGGCCTGTCGCGGCTATCCACCACGGCGGGATCCACAAGGCGCTTGAGCACGCCTCCGTTCATCTTGGTCATGCTGATGATCTGAATGATGTATGCAGGCGATCCATGCATTGCAGCCGAGTGAAAGATCTCTTCGTCCGACAGTCGAATCTCGTCTTGCAGCACACGTAGACTGCGAACGGAACCCTGCCTTGCCGCTTCGTCAGACAGGGCCAGTCTCTGCAATTGACTGAGAGGAACGCGCGGTGTCTCTCGATCGAAGAGTGCACGAAGCAGGTCTCCATCGTTGTTGCGCACCGATGCCCAGAGGATGGCAAACGGCTTTGCGTCGTACATGATGTCCACCAAAACGTAAGGTGATTGTTCGCGGACGGCCTGGTCGATAAGGTTGCTCGATGCATCTTGGGGACGTGCCTCTAACAGCATCCGAATATCCATCCATATCTCATCATTGAGATCGGCGTTACCGCTGACGAGTGAACTGATCGTATCCCTGGCATGGGCCGGGGCGGCCGGGCAGCGTGCATAGATTCTGACGTATTGGTGATCTCCGCTCCTGGCAGCGGACACCATGAGGCCGCGGACGTCCCGATGGACGTTGTCCACAGCATTGATGACAGCCTCATACACATCGGTACGGTCCCGGTACATGGCCGCATGGAGCACGCTCTGGGGAGACCCGATGTAGGAGATGGGCAGACGCTGCAGCAAAATGGTCACAATGGCATTGGCCTTGTCTGTGAACGGGTCCACCAGCAGGGCCTTGAGCAATTCATCACAGGCGTAGAAAACCTCCATGTCAGGCTGCGACGTCATCTCCACCACAATGTTCAGTGCCTGGGCTTTCACAGCTTGACCCAGAAACGCACAGGCGTGGTTCCCATCCGGATAGATGGCAGCGACCTTGCGGTACAGAGGCACGTCATCCGTGCCGATAATCACATTGGTGAGCGCACGGGTTAAATAACGCGTGGACGTCAGATGGACCGACTCTTTGGACATGGTATCAAGCAGCCATTCCAGTGTCGGCATGCGTCTTTCAAGTGGAACCTGTGCCAACATGGGAAACACCTCGGTGAGATGCATGCCATCATCGATGAGCACAGCCCGAAGCTTGACACGGTAGTGTTTCACCAGGTAGGCAGCCGTGTGGTAATAACCTCGGCGGATTGCGATTCTCAGCACGCGCTGCTTAAAGGCCGGCATGTTGGTCACGCCCAGGACAGTCTGCAGACCTTTGCCCTTGCTGGGCGAGAAGAGAAAGTTGAACACTCTGCGACGCTGATTCTCGGTAAACCCCTGATCCTGTGCATCCGCTGGCAGGAACATCATCTCAAGGTTCTCGGCAATCACCGTTTCCATCAGCGTGATGCCGCCTCCCACTGCCGGGAACCCTGCTCCCTCGGCTGGGATGGACGCCACCTTGATGGACACGATGCCCTGCTTGACAATATCGTAGAAGAGGTCTCGCATGTTGGGCACCGGCTCCGCATCGGGATTGTCGGGAGGGCCGCGGATGAACCCAAACAACCCGTAGCCAATGGGTTCCATGGGGGCCGCCGCCGCTTGGGCACCAATGAAAGCCTTCATGGCGTAAAAGGTTCGCTGGCAGTCCTTGGTGCACCAGGCCAGTCGCTCGCCTCGATTCTCTTGGATGGTCGCCTCCCCCATGGAGCACCCATGACACAGGGTCCCACTCATTGCATTGTGGAAGCGGAGGTTGGGTTCTACCCTCAAATTCAGTGTGCAAACATAAGTCGCCCGTGTTTTCATTTTGCCTGCACCTTCACTTGGCTGGCACTAGGCGTGTCTTGGTCTTGAAGAGGCTGGCAGCAGTGGCTGACACTCCATTGACCACTGTGTACTGCAGACGCAGCGTGATGATCACCACT
>CAZJZM010000073.1:0-5006 GCA_964550485.1 Microcaldota archaeon
CTGGCAGCTGGAGGTCTGGCTTGAGGACGACCTTGTGAACACGGTGATTCCAGGAGACAGGATAGAAATCACCGGAATATTAAGGATAAAACCAAGGAGAACCTCAAAAGGGAAGGAGGACAAGCTCCTATACACAATGCTTTTCGATGCAATCTCCATACAGCACACCCAGAAGGAATTCGCCGAGCTTGACATCTCGCAGGAGGAAGAGGAAACAATAAGGGAGATGGGTAAGGATCCTTACGTGTTCGACAAGATAGCAAAATCAATAGCTCCATCAATCTTCGGTTACGACGAGATAAAGAAGGCGCTGACCCTGGAGCTTTTCGGCGGAACGCCCGACAAGAAGCTCATAGACGGAGCGCAGATAAGGGGAGACATACACATGCTTCTGATAGGAGACCCGGGCTCCGCGAAGACAAGGCTGCTCCAGGCGGTGACCGCTTTAGTGCCAAAGGGAATCTACGTGAGCGGAAAATCGACTACATCCGCAGGCCTGACCGCCGCAGCGGAAAAGGACGAATTCTCTGAAGGAGGCTGGACGCTAAAAGCCGGAGCCCTGGTTTTGGGATCCGGCGGAACCGTATGTGTAACTGAAGACACAGAACTCTACAATGGCAGTTCACTTATTCCTGTGCATGATCTATGGGAAAAATATCCCAAAGAATCCCAACCAACAAAATCCGGCGGAGAGCGAAAGAACATACTCTTCCCTGTCACATTTTACGATACCAGGCAACGCAAGGACACGCAGTTGCATGCGTATGCAATAATAAGAAGAAAGTATCAAGGAGAAATAGTAAAACTTACCTTTGCCTCTGGTCTCACTCTCAAAGTCACTCCGGAGCACCTTCTTAAGAGACTTACCAACGTCAAGAATCTCTGGGTAAAAGCAAAGGACGTCAAGGAAGACGAGTCCCTCCGCTCTCCCATCAAAATTTTTAGTCCCACGATTACGATTCAAATGGATCCAAAAGAGAGTTATGTTATAGGCTGCATATATGGCGATGGCTGGATCGACAAGAGCAGCATAACCTTCTCACAGTCAAGGAAGAACAGTGATGTAATAGACAATGTGCTTTCCTCAATGCCCTCCACATTTTCTGTATACGCCCATGAAGACAAGGAAAGAACGCTAGGCAAATACGTGCTTATCGAAAGACAAAGCTATCTCTATACCGGGAACAAAGAGCTATTCATGAAATGCAACATGCTTCTTAGAAACCCATCAACTGACAACCTCCTCATGCTCAATGACCAAGCCGCATGGGCGTTTCTGGCGGGAGTCTTTGATACTGACGGCGACCTTAACCATCATAATGGCAAGATAATAGCGGCAAGAATGTATCCAACCAAGTCGCTACACGAGCTCTCCATACTACTTTATTTACTGAGAAGATTTGGCATTTATGCAAGAATACACGGAATAAGGAGTTCCATCCCAACTATTCAAATAACCGGAGAGGATATAACCAATTTCATAATGGGAATAAAAGACTACAGCGCAAAGATAAAAAGGGAGAAAAGCGTTGAGATAAAACATAAAAGGCATTTGCAGAGAAAGGGAACCGAAAAGGTTGTCAAAGTAGAAAGGCTTCCTTATGATGGATATGTTTATGACCTAAGCGTCGGAAAACATCACAACTTCGAAGCTTCTCTCATCTACATACACAACTGTATCGACGAATTTGACAAGATAAGCGATGAAGACAAATCATCATTGCTTGAATCCATGGAATCTCAGACGATAAGCATAGCAAAGGCCGGAATAGTCGCGCAGTTCAACACAAAGACCTCCATTCTCGCTGCGGCAAATCCCAAGTACGGAAGGTTCGATCCCAACGCATATCCTGCCGACCAATTCGACATACCCCCGACCCTGCTTTCCAGGTTCGACCTCATATTCCCAATAAAGGACGTGCTTGACGAGGAAAAAGACAAGCAGATAGCAAAGCACATACTCATGCAGCACGGCGCAGCTGGTGCAAAGATAGCAGAGCTCTCCGAATACGAGCAGGTTGAGGCGCCGCCGATCTCGCAGGAACTGTTGAGGAAGTATGTCGCGTATGCGAAAAGGAACATCAAGCCAAGGTTGGCGCCAGATGCATCGAAGAGGATCTCCGAGTATTACGTGGAGCTGAGAAAGATAGGCGTAAAGAGCGGCGCAACGCCAATAACACCAAGGCAGATAGAAGGGCTGATAAGGCTCGCTGAGGCTAGCGCAAAGTCGAGGCTCTCCCACATCATCGAATCTAAGGATGCCGATTTGGCAATCTCTCTTTTCGAATACATGCTCAACACTCTTGCGGTAGACAGGGGAGGCAGGAAGGACATCGACGCGCTGCTTACCGGAATGCCAAGGGAGAAGGTCAACAGGATAAATACCATAATCACCATAATCAAGAAGCTCCAGGACGATGCGACAGACGGAAACGCAAAAATAGTAAACATACTCGAAGAGGCCGAGAAGCAGGGAATGGACCGTGCGACCACCACAAGGTACATCAGCGAACTGGAGAGGAGCGGAGACATCTTCAGCCCCAAAGCCGGCGTGATAAAGGTGGTAAGAAGGGAAGACGAATAGGCCTTCGCCGTTGGATACGCATATTTAAGCTTTTACATACAAACAAATCTAAACAAACTGGTCCAATGATTTTCATTGAAGATATGAAACACCAATGGGATGTGATGCTTCATCCCAGCGGCAACCGCACAAAGCCGATGGGGCTAAGCCAGGCACTCATTTACTACTACAAGGTATCGTTTATTCCTATGGTACTTTCCGTAATAACCGAATATATCTATGCTGTTTACGGCGCGCAGAGCAACCTTGCCAACATCTCCTCCCTCTTTCCCAGTGTGCAGGGCTCAGCTGCTCAGTCCGTCGCAAGCTACCTTCCGCTTACCCTCATCTTCGGCGTGATAGTAGATTTCATAATCTTCATACCCATCGGCATCTTTGTTGGTGCGGGCATAGTACATCTTTTCGGGAAGGTCTTCAGGAAATACGGCAAAGGCTACGAGGAAACCGTCTCCGGCTTTGCCTATGCCGCCTGCGCAGTTATGTTTATCTCATTCTGGATAATGCCGCTCATCCAGTCTTTACCAATAGGCATTGCCGCAGTGGTGCTCGGCATGATCGCGTCCATAGCGCTTGGGATCTGGAACCTGATAATCCTGATCATATGCCTTGCGAAGCTCCAGAAAACAAGCAAACTCGCCTCGTTCGGAATACTCATAGTGCCGGCAATAATCATCGGGATACTGTTTTTGGTTGTCCTGGCACTGTTTCTCGCGCCAGCCGGAGCGGTCTGAAGTCCATAGCGCATTTCTCCAGCTAATAGGAATATGAATCCTGAGCCTTGAAGATGTTCCTGAAAGTCAGGCTCGGCATATCCATATCCCCGTACTTGCTTAGGAAAGAGGGCACGCCCAGAGCATTCATCGCCCTGATTGCGAGGTCCAGCACCACGCCTCCGGAGTAGATCGCGTTTGCAGCGGAGTGAAGCCAGGTATCAAGGCCGTATTTGCGATTGTATTTTCTTTCATAGCTGCCCAAAGGCGCCTTGCCTGAAAGATGATCGTGTATTGCCTCCGCTGCCATCATGGCCGCATTTCCTCCGTAGACTATTCCTCCACCTGTGGAAGGCTTGACCTGACCCGCTGCATCACCAACGAGCATCACCCTCCTCTCTTCATCAACGATCTTCTCTCTCAGGCTCATCGGTATTATGCTCGCTCCCTCGCTTATGGGCTTTGCGCCTCCCAAAATCCCAGAAACATAAGGGCTTGCGGTGAACCTTTCATAGGCCGCCTTGGCGTTTCCGCTTTGCGAGTCGACACCGATGCCAACCTCCAATATGTCCTTCGCGTTTGGCGAAAACCATCCAAACAAGCCGTCTGAAATATTTTTGCCGAAGAAAAGATCTACCAGTCTCGGATCCTCAGAGGCTATGTTGAATTCAGCCTTGTAGGTGACCGTATACTTTCTTATCTTCCCCATTGAGAAGTGTTTTGCCACCTCGGAGACTGCGCCGTCAGCACCCACTATTATGTTCGACTCGGCAAGAAGGTCGAGCTTCTGGCCGCCTATCCTCCTTTCCAATATCACATCGGCGCCGTTGGCAACGGCCTCGTCATGGCAGAGGTCGTTAAGTCCCTTCCTATCAAGCACATGGGCCATGGCCTTCTTCGCCTCGATCTTCATGGTCTCCCCTCCCGCATGTATCCTGGCCCCGTATAAAGTATTTGTAATGGCCCTGCCGTAACCGATCCCAAGTCCATCCAGCCCGTTTATCGAAAGGATTCCTGAAGCCCTTACTGGAACCCCAAGGACTTTCTTCTGGTCGTAGACTACGGTGGGGATTCCAAGCTGGGCTAGCTTCTTCGCGGCGATAAGCCCCGCTGTGCCAGCACCTATAACGGCAACACCATCCTTCATGAAAAAACCTTAAAGAAAACACGTCTTTATAAATGTATTCAAGACAAAATACTTGATATACTTTATCTACGGAAAGCTATAAATTATTAGCACACAAACTAACTATCGGAGCTGTGGTCACTGATGTCTTTCACAACAATATTGGTAATATTCTTATCCATAATGGTGCCTGGTTTCTTCCTGGCGCTAGGCTTGCTTAAGAAAACAAGGCTCAACATCTTCGAGATATCTGCGATAGGGGTAGTGTTCGGGTTGCTCTTTCCTCCAACCATGATCTGGGCCGAAGCATACCTGATGAACTACATACATGGATTCACCTTCTCCGCAGGTCTCTACAACGTAAATGTAATCATTCTTACCATAATAGGCATAGTTCTCTCCTTCCAGCAGGGCGCGTTCAATTTCATATTCAAGGGATCTACTAAAAAGGAGGTCTCCGCACTCCAGGACATACGCGCCGACTATAGGAATGACATCTCCTCGCTCAGGAAACATCTCGCCAGCGCAAACGTTGACATGGCACTTATCAGGGCGCATGAAAAGGAGGAAGACGAGCTCCACAGAA
>CAZJZM010000074.1:0-4965 GCA_964550485.1 Microcaldota archaeon
AAGGAAGTGGATTTCGCAGAGGCCCTGGATTTTACAAGAAGGAACAGGACCAAGCTTGTCTGGCTTGGAAGGGAGCCTGTTGAGCACATAAGGGAGCTCCTCGAGCTTGATTCCTCAAAGTTGATTGCTGCGGACCCTGACAGCGTTGTTAACGCCGACAAGGAAGAAGCTGCGAAGTTCAAGGATTACGTCTTTGTCTGCTACCATGGAAACACCTCGAGATATGTTGCCAACGCGCTGAAGGACAAGTTCGGGGTCGACTCGTTGAATCTGAAGGGAGGAGTGACTGCGGTTGTCGGAGAGATTTTCTAGTCCTTGACTTGTTTTGCGTAGATCATAAGGCTTTTTATTGTGCCTGAGGTCTTCAGCGTATATAGCCCTATTTTTGTTCCGTTTATCTGCCTTACAAACGAAGACGCCAGAATAACTCGGTCTTCGAACCCCCTCTTGGATTTTATGACAAATAATCGTGGTGTGTATTGCGCCACTATTCTGGGGTTTGCCTCTGAATAAGCCAACTCACCCATGAACTTCATGATTTCGTTGCTTATGCTGTTTGAAAATGCAGAAGCATCAATGTCTCTGGAGGTTAGAATCAGTACATATCTGTATTTTCGTTTAAGTATCATTGGATTTCACCGAGGTTGTTTATCATTTTCTTGGCCTGCTCTTCGTTTGCTCCGAGGAACTTTGCCATCTCAATCATCTGTATTGATGAAAGCAGGCATGACTCGTCTTCCGCGAGCGAAATTAGGGAGACCTTCGCTTTTGAATGCGTTGCAAATGACAGAAGACCCCTCATCCTGTAGAGATTCCTTAGTCTTGTGCGTGTATCCACGCAGGTAAGATCGTGGACTGAAAGGAATAGGAGTTTGTCTGTCTCCTTGACTTCTTCCACAGACATGCGAATGAGTTCGTTGTCCTTGATTATTATTCCAATTACGTTGTTTCTTCTAAGCGCCCTGTCCAGAATGCCCGATTCTCCGCCCCTTACAATGCATTTGTTGTTTGAACTCAGTCCGTCTACCACGGGAAGTTCCTTCTTGCCCAGTATTTTCTTGTAACCAAGAAGGTTCCCCATTTTCTTTTCGGGAACTTCCATATTTACAATATCGAAATAATCCATGCCTTCAACTTTTGTCGTATATCAAGGTGATGCAGTCTCCGTCCAGGAGCACATGCTCCCTTCCGAGCCTTTGGTTGGTAAACTTTGCGCTTTTGCCGCTTATATATGCATACCTAAGGTTCTTTGCTGCCTTGGAATGCAGCTCCTTCGCAACATCATAGACCGTGGCTCCCTTCTTCATTATGAGCGGCTTCTCGAAGTCCACTTCGCCGTCCTTCGGTTTGAGGTATATCCGCATTAGCTCCAGCTCGCCGAAGATCTTGGGCTTGAGCTCCTCGATGTTTGTCTTCTGGGATGCGCTTATCGGAATCACTTTGACTCCGGTGGAATTTTCAAGTTCCCTTTTGATTCCCTGAGCGTATGAGGAGTCGACGCTGTCTATCTTGTTCAGTATTATTATCGCCTTCACGTAGACCATGCTGGGATCCATCAGTTCCATAACATCCTCTATGTCAGCGTCCTGGTGGAATATCACTTTGCCGTTGTATATTCCGTATTGGTTTAGGACTTCTGCTATCTCCTTTTTGCTTGGGGTTTTGTGGTTGATCTTTTCTATCTCAAGCCCTCCTGTTGCCTTCTGTTCTATTAAGATGTTCGGCCTTGTCTTGTTTATCCTTATGTCCAGGCCATAAAGCTCGTCGAGCAGCTTGTATAGCCCTTCAGGTTTGTTCACGTCCAGCATTATCAGCAGTAGATCTGCGACGCGTATCACGCTTGCCACTTTCGCCCCGCTTCCTTTCCCTTCGCTTGCGCCTTCTATCAGACCAGGTACATCGAGAATCTGTATCTGGGCGCCTTGGTAGGTCATCGTGCCCGGGATCACCTCAAGGGTGGTGAATGCGTATGCCGCTATCCTGGACTCTGCGTTTGTGATTACAGTGAGAAGAGAGGATTTTCCCGCGTTCGGAAACCCCACAAGAACTGCGGTGGCGTCTCCGGATTTCTTTACTGCGAATCCCGTTCCCCTGCCTCCTTTCTTCTTTACCATGTCCTTCTTGATGTTGGCAATCTTCCTCCTGAGTATTCCAAGGTGCTTGTTAGTGGCTTTGTTGTGCTTGGTTTTGGCGTACTCCTCTCTGAGTTCCTTAAGCTTGCCTTCAAGATCTGACATATTTAGGATATGTTAGTATAACTTTATAAAATCACGGAGCGGAGTAAGTTGAAGCCCAGGAGTTTGTGAAAATCACGTTTGTAGGAACTCCGTTATTGATATTGCCGCTGTAGTCATTTGCGTTGCCGTTGAGTGGCCACCAGCCAATTAGGTTATTAAGTAGTAGTGGATTCCCGCCTATTCCTTCATCATATAACGTTGTCACCTCGTTCGCAGTGAAGGAAGTGTTGTAGATTTGGACGTTTGCGATTGAGCCTTGGAAATAATACGAAGTAGAAAAGGGCTGGGCAACATTAACTTGTGCGCCGATGAGTAATGGGGAACTTCCTGAAGATACTATGTTGCCTGATGCTGTTAATGTATTGCTAATTTGTCCGTTTAGGTACATGTTAGCAATTCCTGTGTTGCCATTGTATGTTACAACGACGTCATACCAAGTGTTCGGGTTTATACTACTGCTAGAATATAGTGTGTATAGTGTTGGTGTATAAAAATTAAAGTCCACATGATAAACTTTTAGTCCTGTCTCAATGAAAAATCCGGCGCCTTGACCAGTTATTCTATTATCAATAAATCTGTAGCTACCTCCAGAAGAGAGGGCTGATGTGCTTGGATTAATCCAAGCTGAAACGGTTATGGTACTCGGAGTATTCAGGCTTATTGCGGTGGTTCCGGTGTTGATATAACTGCTCGCTCCGTTGAACTGTGCGGCATACTGCGGAAGCTCGTTGTTGCAGACTCCTTCGGTGTTGATGAATTGGGTAGTTCCTGGCCCCTGCGGCCTATAGATCTGGCAACTGCCTGGTCCGACTTTCGGTGCAAGATTTGCAGAGTTGAAAAAGCCTAGTCCAAATAAAGCGCCCAGTACGAAGGCTATGATTAGTATGGCCCAGCCATAGGTCATTAGGTATTCCATAGCTGACTGGGCTTTTAACTTGTGCATGTTAAGGGGATTGATGTTGAGACTTAAGAATCTTGTCTTGATGTAAGGTTCTTAAACTCTCACTGAGAATATACTCTTATGTACTTGAAGAGAATCTTTATCGGCAGCGACCACGCTGGATGGAAGCTTAAGGGAATACTGGCAAAATGGCTCGCGGAGGAGAGATATGACGTCAAGGACATGGGCCCCATCTTGTACGACCCTGATGACGATTATCCGGATTATGCTGTTAGAGTTTGCAGAAAGGTTCTGGAGGAGCGCTCAAAGGGCCTTCTCATCTGTGGATCGGGAATGGGTATGGATAGGGCTGCCAATAAGATCCATGGCATCCATGCTTCGGTCTGCTGGAACCTGGAATCCGCACGACAGGCAAAGAAGCACGGGAATATCAATGTACTATGCCTTGGCGAGAAGTTTGTTAAGCCTGAGCTTGCCAAGAGGATAGTCAAGATCTGGCTTGAGGAGCCTTTCGAAGAGGAGAGAAGGCATGTCAGGAGGATACAGAAGATCAGGGAGATTGAGAGACGGACTATGAGGTAGGATTATGATTGTGCTTGACGGCCCAGCCGGAAACGGAATCGGAGCGAACGTGGCCAAGAGGCTGGATGCCGCCTATGCGCTTGTCAACCACAAGGTCTTTCCCGATGGCGAATCCTATATAAGGATACCCAGTCTTGAAGAAGACGACACCGTGGCTGTGGTGCAATCAACCTATGCTCCACACGAAAAACATCTAATAGAACTTCTTTTCATGATAGACGCGCTAAAGGAGATGGGAACAAAGCACATAGTGGCTGTGGTCCCCTATCTTGCTTATGTAAGGCAGAACAGGATGTTCACCGCAAATGAGGCGGTAAGCATAAACACGGTGATGAGGCTGCTCAGCGAATCCGGGGCGGAGGCCCTGGTGACTGTGGAACCGCATCGGTACGATGTTGTTTCGCTTTTTGAGGGAAAATTTGAGATTGTGGATCCTTCGGCGGCATTCGCAGAGGAGCTCGGCAAGAGGGTCAAGACGCCTTTTGTTGTTGCCACCGACGGTGGAGACATGGTGCGCGCAAAGAAGATGGCTGAGCTGCTTGATTGCGAATATGATTTCATAGAAAAGGAGAGAGACCTAGCGACAAATAAGGTCAGGGCGGTCAGTTCCCTTACTGCGGACCTGAAAGGGAAGGAGGTCGTCATATTTGACGACGTGATAAGCACTGGAGGTACCATTGAACTGGCGGCCAAGATGGCGGTCTCAAATGGCGCAAAAAAGGTAATAGCCGCAGCGGCGCATCTTGTAATGGCAAATAATGCGTATGAAAGGATAACAGGAGCAGGCGTTTCTGAAATATATGGGACAAATACAATCCCGTTTCCTCGTGCTCACCTAATAGACGTTTCTGCACAGATCGCTGACGCGATGAAGAAAATAGTTAAGTAATTACTTCCTTGGTCCTTTTACCTTTAGTACTATGTTTGAATACCTCTCCTTTTTCTTTGAGACTGCCTTCAGCCTGCCGGTCTTCATGTTTATCATCCTCTTCAGGAGCGATATCTCCCCCTTCCTGAAGAACCTGAACATGCCTCTGTTCTTCCTCTCAAATTCAAATATGAGCGCGTCGAGTGACTGGTTCTCCTTGTCGGTCTTGGAGTTGTAATAGGCGAGCCTCTGCTCAAGTCTTAACATGAAAGAGTCGAGATATCTCTTTGCCGAGTTGGTGTCCCTTGATTTCAAGATGAGACCTGCCAGGAAGATGTTTGCGAATTCGCTGTTGAACCAGTGCTTGTATCCTACTC
>CAZJZM010000075.1:0-4793 GCA_964550485.1 Microcaldota archaeon
AGTTGGGCATCAGTTCGAGGTAGTTCTTCATGGAGGCTACAGCCGATGCGTACTCGCCGGTCTCGGCATAGAGCGCCGCCAGGTTGTACCAGCCCTCCGGCCAAGTGAGGCAGGCCTTCACGCCCAGCTTGTAATGCTCGATGGAGCCATTGAAGTCCTTGTCGCGCAAATAACTTTCCGCCAGCAATCGCTGCTTGCGCGTCTCTTCCGGCAACTCCGACTTGACGGCCATAGCGCGCCATGCGGCGGCCTGACTGCTGAATTTCGCTTTATCCTCCGGACGCATGACGTCGCCATGCCAATCCCAAAATTGCCTCTCCGCTCCGGAAAAGTCGCGGATGGCCATAAGCAGCAATTCCTCGGCGAGGAATCGCCCGTCGGAGCGCTGCCCAGTTTGAATCCAATCTGCCTTCAGGTTGCTTGCCGACTTGTCTGCATCGATGAGCCACTCTTCCTTGTATTTGCCGCTCCTGATAACGAAAAACCGCAGAGCCCAATCGTTGAACTTCTCTTTGACATCCAATCCGAAAGTAGAGACAGAACCGCTGACTTCATATTTGGTACAACCTGGTTCATTGGCACGAACGCTGACGGTTGATGGAGAAACGGCGAGTGTAGCTCGGCATTGATGAAAAACACCATGCACGATTGTGAACAGCAGAGCAGGATCTGCCTCCGAATCGCCCCACTCGACAGCATTGTACTCAAAGCCGCGGACATCGAGGGGCAGAAGCAAGGCTGGATGTCCATTGCGCGTCGTCGGTTTGATCGGCGCGTCGGTGGACTGTGCCAAAACCCAGGCGGGTAGCGAAAAGAGGAACAAAAGAAGCGCGAAGTTTTTCATTGCTGGCTCCTCGGTTGCGCGGCCTTGTCTTCCCATACGACGATCTTGTCGCGCGCGGCTGCGGCATCGGACGAGTTGGGCATCAGTTCGAGGTAGTTCTTCATGGAGGCTACAGCCGATGCGTACTCTCCCGTCTCGGCATAGAGCGCCGCCAGGTTGAACCAACCCTCCGGCCAGGTTGCATCCGCTCGGACGGCGAGCCGATAGTGCTCGATGGAGCCCTTGAAGTCCTTGTCGCGGAGATAGCTCTCGGCCAGCATGCGCTGCTTGCGCGTCTCTTCGGGCAACTCCGGCTTGACGGACAATGCACGCCATGCGGTGGCCTGTTCGCGGAAGGTTGCCATCGCAGCCGGCGGCAGCGCATCACCGTGAAGTCGCCAAAATTCCTCTTCAGCGGCAGGATAATTTGTTAAAGCTAGATAGAGAAAATCCGCCATGCGCGAACTTGGCATGACCAAATTATCCGATGAAATTGGTCCAGTCGCTTCTCGAGCATTGTTCAAGCCGATGAAAATGTACTTGCTTTTCCCAACCACCGCAATGACTGTTACCCTATGGTCACCTCTGACACTAATCTCCGATAGCGGCAGATCAAATTGACGCTTCTCATCCTGTTTGCGGGTAAACAGCCACTTAACCTTGTCTTTAGAGACCACCAGCAGACCTGGGCCCGGACCATTACCAACAAACGCCCACAAGTGAAATTCATAGACTGGCTGAGAGTCCGTACCACTACGCTCTACAAGCGTGTACTGCAGGTCTGTGCCAACGCTCGCAGGCTGGTCAACAACCTCGACCGTTACATTTCCCTGATCACAACAGCGCAGCGCGACCGAATTTTGAATACGGGGAAATAGCAGCGCCGGGTGGCCGTTGGCGGTCGTTGGTTTCACGGACTCGTTGTACGCCTGCGCGCGCAGCCAGACCGGGAAGAGTAGCAGAATCAGAACAGAGGATAGAATCTTCATGGTTGCGTCCTTGCTTGGGAGGCCTTGCTCTCCCAGAGGATGATCTGGTCACGCGCGGCAGAGGCGTCGGGCGCGTCGGGCATCAGTTCCAGGTAGTGCTTCATTTGATCGGCCGCATGTGCAAATTCACCGGTCTCAGCGTAAAGTGCTGCCAGGTTGAACCAAGCCTCTGGCCAGGTGGGGCAGGCCTCTACGCCCAGCTCATATTGCCGGATGGCGCCCTTGTACTCCTTGGCGGGCAGATAGGATTCGGCCATTACTCCCTGTTTGCGGCAGTCTCCCGGCAGTTCGGGCTTGACGGCCAGGGCGCGCCAGGCAGCAGCTTGTTGCCGGAACTTCTCAAAGGGCAAAGCCTCTGTTTGCGCTTGAGACTTCTCCGGCTGGGAAACTGCGTGATTGCTATCCCTGCTCGCACTCCAGCCATCTTTGTTCAAGGAGGCAAGCTGGCGCTGCGCATCGATGTTGCCATGATCCGCGGCCTTGCGGAACCACGACGCGGCCTGAGCGTCGTCCTTCGGAACGCCTGTTCCGGTCAGATAAAGTCTGGCGAGCCTGAAAGCTGCATCTGCATTGCCTTGATCGGCAGCTTTGCGATACCACAACGCGGCCTGAACGTAATCCTGGGACACGCCCACGCTACTCTCGCACATCTCAGCCAACTTGAATGCTGCCTCGACATGGCCTCGTTCCGCGGCCTTGCGATACCACACAGCAGCTTGCGCATGGTCAGAGGGAGCGCCTCTCAGGTTGTTTTCGCAAAGCCATCCCAGCTTGAACTCCGCCTCGGGATGGCCTTGCTCTGCGGCCTTGCGGTACCAAAACACAGCCTGACTACCATCTTGAGGAACACCCATGCCGTCTTCGTAAAGCCCCGCGAGGCTGAACTCCGCTCTGGAGTAGCCCTGCTCTGCCGCCTTGCGGTACCAGGAGGCGGCCTGCGCAAAGTCCTGGGGGAGGTCTCTGCCGCTCTGGTATATCCAGCCGAGGTTGTACTCTGCTCCTCTGTGGCCCCCGTCGGCGGCCTTACGAAACCAGAATGCCGCTCGGGCAGGGTTATGACAATTGCCCTCGCCGGACGAATAGAACAGCGCGAGGTCGAACTGGGCGGATGCATCGCCCTGCTGAGCCAGGGGGAGTAACACTTCCTTGCTGTTGACTTTGTCGAACGCCACGGTTGTGACTGCGATGCGCTTTCGTTCCCCGCCCCGCAATAGGTCGATTGTCAAGACTGATCCGATTGGAGAAAGGCGAAAGGTCTTGGCCGTTTCCTGTGGATTATTTTCTCCGACACCATTGACAGCGACAATGCGATCTCCGGACTTGAGGCCCGCTCGCTCGGCCGGCCCATGCCGGACAACGGAATCAATACTCACGCTCTGTCCATCCGGGCTTGGCGCGGGGCGTACGCCAATAGTTGCGCGAGAATGTTCCACTCGATCTCCGGAGGGAACGGGGCAATTATCTTGAGCGGAGATGACGCCGCACAATGACGACGCGACGGCGAGAACGCATGCAATTCTGTTGGAGTTCATTTCCCCTCGGCTTTCTGTGTTTCTTTGGAGGGCTTACAAGACGACTGGAATACTACTGCTTCCCTTTTAACGCCTTGTCCTCCCAGACGACGATTCTGTCGCGGGCAGTTACGGCGTCGGGCGAATCGGGCGTCAGCTCCAGGTAGTGCTTCATACGGTCGACGGCAAGGCCGTATTCGCCAGTCTCGGCATAGAGCGCCGCTAGATTGAACCATCCTTCGGGCCAGGTGGGCCAGGCTTTTACGCCCAACTCGTAGTGCTGGATAGAGCCTTTGAAGTCTTTCTCCCGCAGATAGCTCTCGGCCAGCGTGCGCTGCTTGCGGGCTTCTTCGGGAAGGTCGGGCTTGACAGCCAAAGCGCGCCATGCGCTCGCCTGCGCGCGAAATGCGTCGTCGATGGGCTGCGCTACTTGCGGCGGCTTTTCTCCGCGTAGCGTGAAGAATTCGGCGTCGGCGCCCGCAAAGTTCTGCACGGCGCCGATCAGGAACTTGTAATAAGTGTTGTAAAAATCCTCGCTGGCCCATGCGGAACCTGGATCCTCTTCAATAATCTGAAATATGCGTTGTTGGTTTGAGCTATCGAGACAGATTGCATATCCATGTTCGCAAGGAGTGAATCTCGCGGCAGAGAGAGGCAGATCGAAGGTGTCGGTTGTGGTGCTGTCGGACTGCCAGTGCATCCCTTGAGCCGAAACACTTAGTATCCCGCCTGCGCCTCGATGCGCCTTGAGACAGCTAAATGCGCCTTTGCAGGTTCCAAGATGAAAGGCTAGAACTGGATTGGCGGCAGAACCTGTCCGGACGACCGTGGTGAAGATTCCGCCTTCCGAAATCCGAATGGCCGGGTTGCCACCCACGGAGATGGGACTGACTGTTGTCTGGGGTCTTGTTTTGCCCGCAAAGGCAAAAGCTGGCATGAGGGTGATCAGAATTACAATTAGCGTCTTACTCATTTCGCTTGCTTTTTCCTTTCAAAGTAGATAGATCGACAATCCTTCTGTCAGTTCCACCAGGGGACATCGGCGCTGTCCTCAAGTACCTCAGGCGAACTGAAGATGAGTTCAAGTCAGCGATGCATCTCGAACTTCGCCTCAACGCAATGTCTCTGCAATAAACCTGGATAAGGTTGTCGATGCCGCACCTGGCATTTATACGCGCCGCCATCTCATCGGCCGTTTGCGCCCTGGCCAATCCAATGCCCGCGACAAGGAAGAACAGGAAAGGAAGGTTCTCATGTGTCTTCCGTGCAAGCTGGGCCGACCGCTAGACTCTTGACTGAATGCCGAACAATCTTCTCATTGGCCGGCACGTTTGCGATGGTGGACAAAGCTCCCAAAAATAACACCGAAGTATACCACAAGTTATCACCTATCGAGGGACATATACCGGTCTCTTCCAGGGCCGACGCATATAAATGGACCAATCTTGCTATATGCAAAACGGGTTGGTG
>CAZJZM010000076.1:0-4753 GCA_964550485.1 Microcaldota archaeon
GCGCGCTGCCTTATGAGAAGGACTCGAACAGGTTTCTTGATGTAAGCCGGAGTTCCCTTCCTCACGCTTGCAGAGACGAGATCTCCTATGCCTGCGGCAGCCTGCTTTCCGTGCCTTCCGCCGCCTCCCTTTCCTATTAGGTGGATCATCCTGAATTCATATGCGCCGCTGTTGTCCGCGCAGGTGAATACGGCTCCCGGTATGAGCGTTTTCATTACTTTCGATGAGATTCCTTTCATAACATCACTTTACTATTCCTACCACTGCGAAGGACTTGGTCTTGCTGAGCCTTCTAGTCTCCGCGATATTGACTATATTGCCCTCCTTTGCTCCTATGCAGTCTGGATTGTAAGATGGGACACGTGACCTTTTTCTTAGATATCTCTCGTATTTGTTGATGTATCTTGTGTAATCGATTTCAACGATTGCGGTCTTTTTTGCCTTCGCGCTGACCACCTTGCCCTGAAGCTGCGCTCCCCGCGTCTTCAGGCTACCGTGAATCGGGCATTTGGCGTCGTTGCATTCCATTTCATCACACAATCAATTTCAGTTCTTCAACTCTCTCCTTTTATAGTACTTCAGAGCCTTGTCTATTCTCTCATCCGGTCTGAAGTCTATCTCTTTACCTTCAACGTCAAACGTTCCATCCGGAGTATAAAATCGGAAGCGAGAGATCCCTTTTATAAAGGACCTTTTCCCTTCGGTTGTCTCCATTACGATGGTGTTCTTGGTCTCGTCAACCACATAGCCGACGATACCTTTCTGCTTCTTGTCCAAGCAGCCGATTATCCTGGCCCTCAGCCCAATAAGCTCAGAAAGAACTATGTTCTTGTTGTCATACTTCATGCCTACTGTATCTGTAGATTAAGTTTATATCTGTTAAGTATTTAAGCCTTCCGAAAGGCCTGCGGCTGAGTTTCTTTTCTTAACAGCGTTCTTAAGCCCCGACCCATCTCAGCTATGGCTCCATCCGCACCGACCAGTTCCGCGAACTCCCCAATTCCAGAAGGAACGCTCCGGCGAAGAGCAGCCCATTTGCTATCTCCATTATTTCTATGTTCCAAATAAGCAATACCGACTGCTGCGCCAGGAACAAGCAAGCACGTTCCCGCACCCGCCGTCATTCCCCACAGTGCCAAGCCTGTGCCTCTTGCTAATTGTTGGATCCCTGCCCTCCTTGATTGAATCACTGCATGATCACTCATTTTATCGCATTTATTACTACTCTTATCCTGATATAAATATCTAACTTTGACCTTATTTTTAGCTCACAAATCGCTGAAAACACATCAATAACGAGCATTTAAGTATCAGAAAAGAGATAATGATATATGATAAAATGGTAGAGAAACAGATAACTGATCGTACTAGACAAACGGAAGCATTTCGAGCTAAAGTAATAAGGCTAATAAGGAATACGAAACTTTCTGATGACGAAAAGCGTAGACGATTCTTTTCTGCGCTAGTCGGAAGTGTTAGTGTTGAAATTGGAGATAAACTACGTGAAGTTCTCGAAAATGATTCTGATTATCTTAACAGATTTCGAATAAACGATCTCGTAATTAGAGATGACTCTTCATGGCGGCAAACGATTAAAGTACACGATCTTACCAATAGAATTCTAACGGAAATAAAAGAACTCGTTGGTCCAAATCTTCATGATCACACTTATGTAACAAAATTAACCCAGCCTCCTACTCCTGCAGCAACTCCAACTCAAGTAAACGAACTGGTAAGGGCCTTAGCCAAGGTTTTACGAGAAGGAGGAATAAGAGAGCCAAGAACAGTGGCACAAGTCCTGGTCAATGCAAAAAACCGGGAAAAAGTATTTAGTGGTCTGCACCGCGTACATCGTGAGTGGAAAACTAATGGAGAATGGAACTAAAATAGGTTTTATTCATAATCCATATCTTCTTGAACCACCTAGATAAGATTAATTAATGCGTATATTTATTATAATTCATGCGCAAATTTTGGATTGTCTCAGCAATATTTGTCTTGTCTGTCCTGGGATTTGCTTTCATGTCAAATTCCCATGCAAGGACGCTGTTCGCCATAATAATGCTGGCATCCGGAATAGCCGCCTTCTATTTTTTCGTTAAAAACAACACCTGGCAAAAGCTCATAGAGAAGCCAGGGCATCATCAATAATAACGGCCAACTCCTGAAAGTTAAACCCGCAAAAGCAAAAACTATTTAAGACAGATAACCGCAATATAAAAATACCAGTAACCGTTACTTCAAAGAATCCGCAATAGGTAAACCAATGGCCTCAGAAGGAAAAAACAAGGACCCGGAGCACCGCTCAGATTATGACGCAAGCGAAGCGAAGCGTATGTCGAGCTTCGGCATCCTCTACAAGTGGATCGCGCTCTCCAATACAACTCTTGGGATCCTGATCGCAACGATAGACGCCTCTATAGTACTGATAGCAATACCTGCCATCTTCAACGGGTTAGGTGTTAGTCCGCTAGCGCCGCAGAACGTAGATCTTCTGATCTGGCTTCTTCTGGGCTATACAATAACCTCCTCTGCAACAGTCCTTACCATAGGCAGGCTCTCCGACATGTTCGGCAGGGTCCGGCTCTACAATCTCGGTTTCCTCATCTTCGCCATTTGCTCCATATTGCTCTGCGTCTCATCCTATTTTGTCCATGGAACCATGGGAGTCATTTCATTGATAGTCATACGGCTCTTCCAAGGACTTGGCGGAGGCTTCCTCTTCGCAAATAGCGCCGCGATACTGACTGACGCATTCCCACACAACGAGCGGGGCAAGGCGCTCGGCATAAACCAGATAGCAGGGATAAGCGGCAGCCTGATAGGACTCGTCTGCGGAGGGCTCCTCGCCGCGATAGACTGGCATCTGGTCTTCCTTGTGAGCGTTCCCATAAGCCTGATTGGCACTCTCTGGGCGTATCTCGCGCTAAAAGAAATAGCAACCATAAAAAATGGCCAGAAGCTTGACATACCTGGCAACATAGTCTTCGGCGTTGCGATAACTGTCATGTTGATCGCAGTAAGCTACATGCTGCTTCCGTACGGCAGTATGAGCAATGGATGGTCGAATCCATATCTTCTGGCAATGATTCTTGCCGGTCTGCTGCTTCTCGCGCTATTTGTTTACATAGAACTACATGCGGAGGATCCGATGTTCCATCTGGGCCTCTTCAGGATAAAGGCATTTACATTGGGAAACATCAGCCTTTTCCTGGCGGGCGTGGCGCGCGGCGGTCTCCAGCTGATACTGGTGATCTGGCTGCAGGGCATCTGGCTCCCGCTTCACGGCGTCAGTTTTGTCAATACGCCACTTGCAGCAGGATTGGACATGATACCTTTGATACTGGGCTTTCTCGTTTCAGGGCCTACTTTCGGATATCTCTCCGACAAGCACGGCGCGCGGCTTTTCTCAACTGCAGGAATGGTGCTTAACGCAGTGGGCTTCCTACTCCTTCTGACGCTTCCTGCAAACTTCAGCTTTCTTCCCTTCGCCTGCATCCTCTTCCTGCTAGGGGTAGGACAGGGAATGTTCGCTGCTCCTAACACAACTTCGATAATGAATTCCGTTCCACCTGAGTTCAGGGGAGTTGCCTCTGGAATGAGGACGACATTCTTCAACATCTCGTACATGTTCAGTCTGGTCCTCTTCTTCGTGCTACTGGTATTGGGAGTATCAAAAGGACTCTCAAGTTCGCTTTACGCAGGGCTGATCTCGCAAAACGTCTCAGTCGCAACCGCAACGCAGATATCAAGCCTTCCACCAAGCACCGCAGTTCTCGCCGCATTCCTCGGCTACAATCCGCTTGCAATGCTCATACCTTCTAACATTCTGAATGCGATGCCTGCATCCAACAAGGATGTCATCCTTGGCAACTCATTCTTCCCGAATCTCATCTCAGATCCTTTCATAAACGGCCTCAAGCTTGTCTTCACAGTCGCTGTCATAATGGCTCTTGTGGCGGCATTTGCATCGGCACTGCGAGGCCCAAGGTACATAGCTGAAAAAGAGAGAAAGAGGAAAGGGAACGTGGATTCCCACGCAGCAATTCTTGAGGGCTAGGCCGCCTTGTTTGCGTTGAGCATCTCCATCGCCATTGCTCTGTTCCTGTCGATTATGTTTTCCGATTCGGTCGGATCCTTCTCGAGGTCGTAGAGCTCTCCAGGCATCTTCCTGTTGTGATAATGTATGAGCTTGTACTTGTTGAAGTAGACAGCGGTGGCAAAATTGTTGTACTTTAGCTTGGTTTTGTATATTATCTCCGCATTCTTCGATCTGCCCTTCAGCAGTTTCAGCAATCCAATGTCCCAGACATCCGAGAGGCCCACGTGGTCCGAGAAGACGTACCTGTCCTTCCTAAGCGCGCCGTCTATGATATCAGTCTTTCCATAACCCACATTGACTATCGACTCGTTTAGTGCGGAGAGGCTAACGCTCTTTTCCACAGTCTCCTTCTCGACCACCTGCTTGCCGTTCACGTATTTTCCAACGACAAGCGGTACCTTCGATATTTCGTTGTATGGGAAGAGCGAGTGGTAGAGCTGCCCGTGCTCCAGGAAGGCCTGGCCGTGGTCGCTTGTAGCTATCACCAGGGCGTTGTCCAGTATCTCCCTCTTCTTCAGAATCTTCAGCAGCTCGCCTATCCTGCCGTCCAGGTATACCAGCCTCTTGGCGTAGGCGTTCTTCAGCACCTTCACGTCATCGCTGTCTATGATCTTGCTCAGGTACATCCACCTGTCCTGGCTTATCTGCTTG
>CAZJZM010000077.1:0-4725 GCA_964550485.1 Microcaldota archaeon
TCGGCGTTTTTCTTCTTATCATTGAACATCTCCGGGGCTTTAAGGTTGACATTCCCCAGTTCGCTTATCTTCGCATTTAGCACTATCGCCTCCTTCTCCATCTCCGCCATGACTTCCTTAACAGGAACCATCTCCTCCTTGTAGACCGCAAGCTCCGCGGTGAAGTCGGCTATCCTGGTCTCCGCCTGGCTTCTTTTCATCTTCAGCTCGCTCAACTGCCTGTCCAGACTGGCATGCTCGGTACCGAGCCTTGTGTTCTCAAATGTCATCTTTCCTATCTCCTGGTCCAGGCCGTTTATCTTGCCGTAAATCTTCTTGCTGATATCGTTGTCCGAGGTTATCTTGCCCTCCGTTTCCTTCTTCTGCATCTCCAGCTCCTTGAGCTTCTTCTCGCTCTCCTTCTCCAGTTTCTTTGCCTCGGTTATGGATCTGAGCTGCTCCCCGGCCTGTTTCTTGAGGCCGTTCGCCTTGTCTTCAAGCATCTGGTTCTCCTTCTGCATCTCGGCCTTGCGTATCCTCAGGGCTTCCGCCTCCTTCCTCATCGCCTCCAGCTTATCAAGGTCCTCCTTGCTCATGCCAAACTTTGCTAGGTGCTTTGATATCTCGATTGTCTTGTTGTAAGCCTTGGACAATCTTTCCCTAGACGCTTCGAGGACCTCCTGCATTTTCTGGTGCTGCTTCTCCTCCTCAGCAAGTTCCTTTGCCAATTTTGCCTCCTGCTCCTCAATTTTCTTGATCTCTCTCGAGGCGCCTGCCTTCCCCTCATCGTGTCTCTTTATCTCATTCTCTATCGCAATCAATTCCTTCTCCGCCGATTTCATCTCGGCTTCTGCATAGGCAGTCTCCCTTCTTTGCTTGAAGACCTGTTCGGTCTTTTCCGCAAGCTCCTTTTTCATGGCAACCGAGCTTTCGGTCAGTTCCTTTATCTGCCTGTCTATATTTGTAAGCGAGATCCTTTTCTGGACCGAACCTCCGGCCATTACTCCGGATTGTTCTATCACATTTCCATCGGTTGTCACGTACCTGTGCTTTCCTATGCCCAATTTTTTGGCCTGGTCTGAATCATCGACAAGATAGGTGTTGCTGAATACGAAACCCATCGCACTCTTGAATTTCGGATCGAATTCGATTACGTCTATTATTGGTTTTGCCTCCTTCTCCCTTGCGGGTTCCGAAGATGGCTGGAGTTCTTTCATCGGGATGAAGGTCGCCCTGCCCAATCCATTATCCCTAAGGTATTTTATTATGGCATCTGCGGTTCCTATGCTGTCAACCACAATGTAATCAAATCTTCCTCCTGCAGATGCTTCCACCGCGACCGCATGCTTATTCTCATAGCTGCAGAGTTCGGAAACCTTTCCATGGAATCCCTTCTCCTTCCCGAATTTGTCCTTGATCTTGTCATAGACGGCTCCGCCTCTGGGCTGAGCCGCCCCTCTCTGCGACCTTAGTTCTATGATGTTTTCATCGCTGTTGGATATCCTTTTGCCTAAGGAATCCGTCTCGGAATCCAATGCTTTTGCTGTTGCGGCAAGCGAGCTGAACTTCGAGCTGGCCTCTTTCTGCTTCTTAAGTATCTCGCTTTTCTTCGCGCCAAGCTCTGCGACCAGGGATTCGATCTGCTTTATCTCCTTCAGGAGCGATTCTTTTCCGGAAGAAACGTTTGATGTCTCTCCCTTGAATCCGAGTATCTTGTTGTTCAGTTCTTCCACCGCGGCCTCTCCCTTAGCCACAAGGGCATTCAACTCATCGACATTGCCGAAATCAACTGGGACATCCTCGCTCTTTATGTTGCTTTTTCCCAGTTTTTCTTCCATCTCCTTGATCTTCCCTGTCAGGGCATCTATTTCCGCAAGGTTCCTGCTCACTGTCCCTTTCGTTTCCAAGGCCTCAGCCTCAACCTCCTTGATGGTTCTCTCGCTCTCCGTTATTGAAGCTAGGCGGTTCGCATTGGACATCTCCAGCTTCGCAATCTCCATCTTTGTAGCCTCGAGCCTTGAGTTTATCTCCCCCATCGCCTTCGCGCTCTCGCCGAGATCCTTGGTGAGCTGCTGCCTGTCGAGATTCAATTGTTCTATCTTTTTTGCCATGGCATCGAGCCTATTCGAGAGCTCGTTCTTGCCGGCGTCGCTTATGGCCATGGCCCTGGTGTACTCCGAGAGCATGGCCTCGGCGTCCTGCTTCTTTGTGATTATGATGCTGTAATTGAGGGTCTTCAGCCTCGAGCTCATCTGGAGGTACTTCTCGGCGATGGCTTTCTCGGCCTCGAGCTCCTTGAGGAAGCCCATCCTCTCTTCGAGCATTATCTGCCCTTCCGATATCCTCTGCCCCACCTTCTCGAGCTCCTTGAGTGCCTCCTCCTTCTTCCGCTCGAATTCCTCTATTCCCGAAGCGATGTCTATGAGTTCCCTCCTTCCTTTCGGGTTTAGGTCATTGAACTTGTTTATCTCCCCCTGGGTGATGGTGTTTGTTTCGTCTGCATGTATGCCATGCCTATTCACAAGGTCCTGGACATCTCCTCTGCTCATGTGCTTGCCGTTGACCTTGTACATCGACTTCCCGTCGGACCTCACCTTCCTGGTTATCGAGACAGCCTCCTCCCCGTCGAGCTCCATTGTGATGTAGGCCTGCCTGAGCCCCGAAGATTTTGAGCCTGAGAATGTGATAAGCGAGTCGAGGGTCCTCGCCCTGAGCCTCCTGAGCGAGCCTTCGCCGAGTCCGAAGAGAAGGGCGTCGCAGATGTTGCTCTTACCGCTCCCGTTAGGGCCCACTATGCAGGTGAAGCCCTTGCTGAAAAGTAGCTCTGCGTGCTTGAAAGACTTGAACCTGTGCATTGTCAATGACTTTAAGTACAGCAAATAATCCCCGCGGTCGCGTTTATCTTCTGCATCTTTAACTATTAAAGCCTTTTCTATCTCTACACAAGCAATAGAAGTTGTGTTAGCCTTGACAAAATGAGGGTTTTTGACCTGAAGGCCTACCGAAACTGCCTAGCTTCTCTAACTGCGAGGCCTTTTCGCGAGCCTCCTCTTCCTGATATACGCGCTCGCAAGGGTCTCGATTGCCTTCGAGAAGGGGGCGCTGCGGTTTTTCACATACGCAGGTATCTTCTCGGCCACGCTGATGTTCACTGTCTCGTCATAGGGTATTACTGCAACTATCCTTTCCCCTGTAGCTTCGGCTATCTCATCCGGCTTAAGCTCATATTTCTGTTTCCTTACCTTGTTGAGGACCAGCGAGCTGGCTAGTCTTGTTCTCCTGATCAAAGCATTCAGGCGCATGATTCCGGTAGTCGCTGGAGCATCAGGCGTTGTGACAAGTATGACGTCATTCCAATAGTCCATCTCATCCTCATCATAGAAGCCCGGAGAGGTATCGATTATTATGAAGTCGTAGCGCGCCCTTCTGAGCTTCTTTTTCAGAGTGTTTATGTTGCTTTTTGTAATTATGAACGGCTTGGTATGGAAAGTTCCGAGAACGACGTGCATTCCTGTTGAACCGTGTATCGACATGGCGTTGTCCAGCGTCGTGGCTTTGGTTGCCAACTCCCTGAATCCTATATTCGCACCTTCCATGCCCAACAGCATTCCAAGCGTAGGATTCGAAGTGTCGCCGTCTATTAAAAGAACTCTGTATCCCTTTGACTTTATGTCTGCAGCGAGGTTTACTGCAAGGGAGGTCTTGCCCACGCCTCCTTTTTGGCTTACCACACCTATTATATAGGGTTCTTTAGGAATGCTATTCACGCTCGTATAATCCTTTTAACTTGTCATTAATATCTTTAAGGCTATTGGGTCTCTTGGATTTTCCTCTGCGCCGACTGGACGACTTTTGTACCTCCTTTTTGGGCACAACCCTTTTCTCTACAGCTTCCTTCTTCACGATATCTTTTTCTACGGCATCTGTCTGACCGACCTCTGCCCTGCGCCTGAGCGGCTTCACTATAAGTAAGTATAACAATCCAACAATTAGGACTGATATGAATATTGCCAACAGGTCTACTATGAGATTGCTGTTTAGAATACTATGGATTAATGATGTTTCAATCGCATTGCCTTGCGCCTGCTGGGCATTTTGCAATACTAAAATTATGACCGGATAGTGTACACTTATTCCTTGAGTTGAGGCATTGAGGTCGAGGGAGAGCGTTCCTGCGACGTTTGGTCTGACTCCAAAATTCGCATAAACGTAGCTGTTTGGAATAGCATTGAAGGTCTGGGTCGAGTTGAGTATTGTCGCCGAAGTCGATCCATCGAGCCTAAATTTGACTTGACCTGGCTGGACTCCTGTATAAAATGCCATAACTTGTACAGTACCTGTAGAATTCGGATACATCGTAGGCACTTGGACATTCAGAATGTTTAGAACCTGGCTCTGGACAACAGTCGAAGGTTGCACTAGAATGTCTTGTATCTGCCGCAGCTGTATCTGCGCTTGGCTTGAGAGATTTCTTATCGAAAAGTAACCATATACCGTTGAACCCGCAGGCAGTTCTTTCAAATGCCATGTTATCTCAAAGCCATCGTTCACTATCTTCTTGACAGTTGCATTTATTCCGAAGGTAGAGATGTCCGAAAGGTTACTTGCGATCTCAGGAGGTATAACCGTGGTGAGTATCAAGTTGGAAAAGTTTTCTGAAGGCGGAGAAGTCACTTCAATTATCCCGCTTGCCGCCTTTGTATTGTTAACAAGATTTATCTGATTTAGAACTACGGGTTGGTTTGT
>CAZJZM010000078.1:0-4648 GCA_964550485.1 Microcaldota archaeon
TGGACTCGGCGTTCTTCTGTCTCTTTGGTAGCACTTACCAAAGGATATTGGTAGATGGTACTTGATATCGGAATTTACCAGATGATTTTGGTTTTTAATGCTTATAAAAGTCTTAGACCTTTTTAAGCGTTTCGGTTGGGATTATATATCTGAAAAGCTCTACTTATATTTAAGATAAAATGAAGACAATTCATGCACCATCTATAGAACTACGAGAAAGCAGAATATCGCCTACTGCAATAGCCGCACTAGCTATTTATGCTAAATGTGGTATACCTTTAGCGCAAGAGTTTTTGGGGTTTATAAATTCTGATAAGATAGATGCATCTACAAGAAATATAGCAACACCGCAAGGTCTTCCAACAGTGGATTTTTTTCCCATGCTTGAAGCAAGATATAGATCAACAGATGGAGCAATAAAGCGCTTAATAGAAGAAAGGGGAATAGAAACAGTACTAGAATTCGCTTCTGGAATATCTCCCGTAGGGTTAGCTCTTGTGAGAGATTATCCTATTATGTTTATTGAAACCGATATTTCCGATGAATTTTTATATAAACCTGAATTATGCAGAAAGGTAATGCAAATCGGAAATATCCAATCGAGAGGAGCGCAGCAATTTTACAAATTAAATGCTGTAACGATGATCGGATTCACAGAAGTTGAAAAAGAACTACAACCAGGCAAACCAATTATTTTGACAAATTCAGGACTTGTGACCTATTTGTCTATTGAAGATCAAGAAAAGTTTGCATCTAATATTAAAAGAATCATGTATTCTAGACCTGGTAGTTTATGGATCACTGCGGACATTTCTTTACATTGTAAAGATTATTTTGATACAATGTCAGGTATTTCTCCTGCTTTTGAACAACAATGGAACGATATGAAAGCTGGCCTTAGAGCCCAATTAAATATAGATTTAGATGAAACTACTTATGCAAATGAACAGCAAGCAAGAGCGTTTTATGAGCAAAGAGGATTTAAAGTCACAAAGATGGACAAAGCAGAACTAGGATTTGATTTAATATCAGAGAGTTTCTTAACTCTAGACCTAGATAAGAAGAGACAACTATTAGATATTACTGAAAAAACATGCACAGCGTGGATACTAGAACTCAGAGAAGGAACTGGAGTAATAGGTTCTAAACCCAGTCTGGATGGATCTAATATACTTAGACCTTAATTTTGTATCAAGACTGAGGCCGAGTAAAGAAGACTCTTAAAAAGAGTTTTATTAAAGTTGAGGGATTCGCACCTGCGACCTCATGTCGAATAGTTGCCTTACGACGACAAAACGTTTATGGACTCGGCGGGATTTGAACCCGCGACCCTTCCGTTGCGAACGGAATACTCTACCGGTCTGAGCTACGAGCCCCTTTTTTCTCTCATTATATGTGAGGTTAATAACTATAAAACCTTGACTAGAAAGGCTTAAATAGGTATTCGACGTTAATATTATCAAGAAGAGCAGATGCAGTAGGCCATACATATAAGCTACTAATTATTTGATAGCGGTTTTTTGTTTACTACTAATTTTGCTTTCTAAACAAAGGTAAACGAAATGAAAGCATTCGCAGACATGGGGTTAGACCCTAGACTAGTAGAGGTATTGAAAAGACAGAATTTTGTGAACTCAACAGAAGTTCAAGAGCAGACGATTCCACTCGCATTGGAGGGGAAGGACGTCATCGCAAGAGCAAAGACAGGGACTGGAAAGACCCTGGCATTCCTAGTGCCGATTAGGCAGAAATCTAAGCCCGGTCCGTACATTGAGACGCTCATATTGGCACCCACAAGGGAACTTGCAATACAGATAGCCGACGTAGCAAAGAAAATCACTATCGACCATCACAGAGGAGTGGCTATAGTTTATGGAGGGGCCTCTATAAATGTCCAAGTCCAAGACCTAAGGAGAAATCCGGACATAGTAGTTGGAACTCCTGGAAGGATAATAGACCTCATGGAAAGAGGAGCCCTGAACATAGACAGAGTAAGATTCGTTGTTCTTGACGAAGCTGACACAATGCTCGACATGGGTTTCATAACAGATGTTGAATTCATACTCTCAAGGACTCCGAACGAAAAGCAGACTATGATATTCTCTGCTACAATACCAGAGAAGGTAACAAAGATAGCGCACAAGCACATGCATGATCCGATCTTCCTGAGAGTGGGAGAGGACGACCAGCTGGTAGTCACCAAGATAAAGCACTACTACGCAGCAGTGGACAACAGGATGAAGTTCGCGACCATGCTCGCATACATAAAGGAATACAACCCTACCAAGGCAATAATTTTCACCCAGACCAAGTTTGCAGCAAATGCAATTTATTCGGGAATGAAAAGCCAAGGACTTGATGTAATCCTGATGCACGGAGGCTTGACTCAGGCTAAGAGAGAACACTCGCTCGGCGAGTTCAAGAGAGGCGCTCGGTTCCTGATAGCAACCAACGTTGCGGCAAGAGGAATAGACATTAAGGATGTTTCTGATGTGATAAACTTCGACGTTCCTGAGGACCCTCTCATATACTTGCACAGAGTGGGAAGGTCAGCGAGAATGAATGCTGACGGGAGGTCTTTCACGGTGGTTAACAACAACCAGAAGAACTTCATCTCTGACATAGAGGACACGGTAAACATCAAGTTTGAGAGGATAAGCCCCGATGGAAGCCCGTACAGAAATATAATAATATTCAACAGGAGCGACAGAGGAGAAGGAGGCGGAGGCAGATTCCAAAGGCATGATAGATTTGGAGGAAGCCGGGAAGGAGGCTCAAGATATGGGAGTTCAGGCGGAGGCTCACACTACGGAGGAAACAGGGAAGGAGGAGGCTCAAGATACGGAGGAAGTCGCGGAGGCGGAGGAAGCTACGGACATTCGAGGGATTCTGGATACGGAGGCGGCTCCAGGGATGGCGGAGGCTCAAGATACGGAGGATCTAGGGATTCTGGCTCAGGCGAGTCTGGAGCGGGAGGCCAACGAAACTCAGGGTTCCAGCACCGCGGAGGATTCAGAGGAGTCCGAAGGCAAACCAAGAGATATTAGTCTCTTTTTAACCTCTGAACCGAATCAAGTTTAATTTACTTAGAGTTAGCCTTGTCCGAGAATTAAATGGAACCTTTTGATTGGGTTTTTATCTGTTTCCTTTTCATATAACTACATGGACAAGGCAAAAGAGGAGAAAGCCAAGCATATCTTCAAGAGGGTTCTTCTGGAAATAAAGCCCAGCAAGGAGGAGGCTCAGGCGACAATAGCCAATGTCAACATGCTCACCGCCAGGCTGAAGAAGATAGTGCCCAAGAGTGTCGAGATAATGGTCGTGGGTTCGATAGCAAGGAACACCAACCTCAAGGGCGACGCAGACATAGACATCTTCATGCTCTTTGACAAGAGCTACAAGAAGGAGAGGCTTTCAAGCATAGGCATGGAGTACGGGAAGAGGCTTGTGGACAAGGAAGATGGAGAAAGATACGAAATAAAGTATGCAGAACATCCCTACATAAGGGCCTACCTGAAGACGGGCCTGCGCGCAGACATAGTCCCTGCCAGCAAGATAGAGAGCACAGAGAATCTCGCGACTGCAGTTGACAGGACGCCACTGCACACAGAATTCATAAACTCGAGCATGAGCGAGAGGCAGCGTGACGATGTTAGGCTGCTCAAGTTCTTTCTCAAGACGCATGGAATCTATGGCGCCGAGATAAGAATAGGCGGCTTCTCTGGATACCTCTGCGAGCTTCTGATCCTGCAGTTCGGATCCCTGCTAAAGCTCTTTGAGGGAATGGCAAAACTCAGGCTGCCGGTAATACTCGAGCCCAAAAACAGGAAGGCGGCCGTTGATGATGGAATAATCAAGAAATTCGGCAAGAGGTTCGTAGTCATAGACCCTGTTGATCCGAATAGGAACGTTGCTGCTGCTGTAAGCGAGGAGTCGCTTGCGAAGCTCGCCCTCATAGCCAGGGAATTTGATGCAAAGCCGGACGTGTCGTTGTTCTACGGCGAAGGGTTTTCCTCAACGAAAACAAGCCAGTTCCTGGAAAAGTTCATCAAGGAATCCGGGTTGGACTTTTTCCTTATGGCATTGGAGATACCTGACAAAACCAGCGATGTGGTCTGGCCCCAATTGAGGAAAATGTCGCTGCTGGTTGTGGATTACATGAAGAGACAGGGCTTCGACGCCTATCTGAATCTGCAGTGGATGGATGAGAAGAGGGGATTCGTTTTGATAGCGGCTCCAAAACTGAAATTAACGACTAGGCTCATGAAGGGGCCTGATGTTTTCAAGACGACAGATACCGCCTCATTCATGAAGAGGCATGGCGAATCCCTTGGATTCGTTCTTAATGAAAGCGTTCTGTACACTTTGGAGAAGAGCAAGTATTCTGAAGCCGTGGATGTGATGAAGGAACTTGTAAAGGGAAAGATAATAAAAAAACACAAGGACATCAATTTCAACGGAGCTGAACTTTTCCTTAACGAGATACCAAAGAAATACTCTGAAGCCGCTTATCTGGAGATTAGGAAGGCCACAAGCCTGTAGGTGGATCTGTGGACAATAAGAAGATTGCCGACATGTTCGAGGAGATAGCGGACATGATAGAGATAGAGGACAGCAAGAGGATTTTTGAGATAAGAGCCTACAGGAA
>CAZJZM010000079.1:0-4175 GCA_964550485.1 Microcaldota archaeon
TGAAGTGCGCGCTTATACATTGCTTCGCAACGTAAGCGCTTTTGTAAATTCTTAGACTGATCTCTATGTTACTGTATCCAGAATAATTGAATTAATCAGGTAATTTCCTTGAGAATACAAATCTCAAAGAACTAACTTTCCTACCTCGCTTGATAGCTTCCCATTCAATAAACCAACCATCATTTTCTTGAAGTTCTTTTATTGAGGGTTCAATAATTTTTGATCTTGTATCTTTGAAATTATTTCTATGCGTTTTAGTTGCATTCATAGCATGATGAAAATCTTCTAAATCGATCAATAACCAACCTTCAGATTGTTGTTCAAATAATTCCAATAAACGCCAGGAGTATACAGAACGAAGAGCACAAGCTTGTCGCAATTTATACTTTGTGAATTGTTTTTCCAAATCTATCAAATACGGCATTACAGAATTAGTGAATACTAAAATAACATTACCTAAACCCTCTTTGTATTCATAAGCCTCAACCCAGCGAAAATGGCGAGTAGTATCTTCTTTTCCATCTAAACGAGTCAATGTGACGTATCGATTGAATATATTATGAGCAGCTTCCTTGATTTGCTCATAAGCTTGTTTAATCGGCATACCATATGTTGTCGCGTATTCTTGAGCAGATAATTTTACAGTTGCTTTGATTCCACCAGCTTTAGCTATGGCTGCGAATAAAATTCGTTTTTCAGATAATGATAACGATTGAGCAGCCATGGTTAAAATATTAGCAATTACAATATTTTTGTTTTGTAATCCATACGCTTCAATTGATGTTTTTTTAGCCATACCACCTCCAATTGGGCTAACTTCCGTGCTATTAGCCTGCTGTTATTCAATAGCCCATTTTACATGTAGGCTGTAAAAAAACAATAGCCCATATGCCTGTGGATACTACCCGGAAAAAAGCCCATTTAACCCGGAAAAAAGCCCATTTAACCCGGAAAAAAGCCCATTTAACCCGGAAAAAAGCCCAATTGGAGGCGTATTTACATTTAAAATCAAATAGTTGCAACGCCTAAAACTATATAAAATATATTAAAACTATTGAAAAACAAAAATTGAAAAAAAATCTGTGGATAAACGATGAAATGATTGGTCTAAAAATGAACCAACTTCGTTCACTATTTTTAGTGGAAAAGGGCATTGCCTCTGAAACCCCTCAGCGCAGAGAACTTACCCTACCGCCCCATTGGGGGCTCTGCCCCCCAACCCCCGCACTCGCCGTGAGGCAAGCGGTCAGGTTCACCTGACCGCTGCACAAAGCGTAAGGTCGCCTACGTGGCATCAAGGACTACTCGCTCACTTCGTTCGCTGCGTTCCTCCTTGACCCCTCTACGGCTCTATAAGTCTTGGAAAGAAAGAGTTGAATAGTGGAAAGAGCGCAAATATGGCCTTTAAGGCCATACAGAGGCCCGTATAGCGTTCAAATAAGCTAACCAATAATAATCCCTACCTCGTCTAAAAACTTTAATACAGAGCATTATAGGGCCGTTAATGATAGTGTGAGACAAAAGTGATCACTCAAGCCTGATGCTTGTAAATTAATTAATTCTTGTCTATAATGTTACATGTAACAAATATTGAGGATAATCATGGGCTCATCTATCGCACAGCGCGTCAAGAAGCATCGAGATGCTCTCAGGGCGTCTGGACTACGACCCATTCAAATCTGGGTCCCTGACACGCGTAAAAAGGGCTTTGCAGCTGAATGCAGGAGGCAGTCGTCGCTCCTGAAAAAAGATGAACACGAAGCTGATGTAATTGATTGGCTTGATTCCATCGCTGATCGCGAGGATTGGACATGAAGCGTGGTGATTTGGTGACTGTTGCCTTGCAGGGGGATTACGGAAAACCTAGACCTGCTTTAATTATCCAATCAGATCTTTTTAACCAACATCCCTCAATAACTCTTTTACCAGTTACTAGTGAGATTAGAGAAACTCCATTGTTTCGTTTTACCATCGAACCTAGTTCAACTAATGGGTTAACAAGAAAATCTCAAGTTATGGTAGATAAAATTCAAACCGTTTCCAAAGATAAGCTTAGCGACCCTTTCGGAAAAATCTCTGATTCGGAATTGCTAGAACTGGATAGGCTGCTTGCCGTTTTTCTTGGATTGGCCTAATCATTTTGCATCACTTTTCCTAAAAGCCAGATTACAAAAACTATCTTTTTGAGCTCGTTGCGAAGCAATGTATAAGTGCGCACTCCTGTGATTCACAATAATATTGGTTTATTTATGGCCTGATAGAAATTTAACCAGCACTCATGCAGGTTTTAAAATTTTCTTTTTTACAAAACCGATGAAAGCCGAATCTAAATTTTCAGGATTCCCTTTTTTATTAATATACTCATGAAATTGTTGTTCAATGGCATAAACATCCCATCCTGTTCTTGCATCTTTTGCTAATTCTTTCGCTGTCTCAAAAGCGGAGGTTGATAGTTTTGTATTTTGAGTAGTGCAATTTGAGGTGGGTGTATGTTTTTCTTTTTGTGTAATTTTAAATTTTATTGATTCAACTTTACGGCTAGGCTTAATTTCAGAGTAACTAATTGTTAAATCTGTTTTTTCATTAATTTCTCTCTTAGCGATTTTTAATATTTTTTGTTTTAATGCGCCATAAGAGTTGTATGTTTTCATATCAGATATACCCAACATAGAACGAAAATCTGAAACACTGATTGTTCGTTCCCCACTCGATTTGTATTGAGCTAATAGCTGATATATTTTGATAGCATGAGATGAGCCTAAGTATAAAATATTTGAAAGTTTAAATTCGGTATAACGCTCAAGATCAATGATGTGAGGAATGATAGCTTCTGAAAGAGTCACTTCAATAACAGCTTCATGATTGATGTATTTCATGGAAGAAACCCAATGAAACATTTCCCAGCCCCGTTCGTTTTCTATTTTTATTACCTTCTCCATTAAATTTCTGGAGATTTTTTGCGCATCCCTGTATACATTGTTAACATCTATGCCCATTATTTTTGCATAATCTTTTGCTGTTATTCGAATAGGTCTATGCTCATAATTTTTTCCATCTATTTTACAAAGATGATGGATTTTATGCACTTCGCCAATAAGCCATAAAACCGTTCTCTGTTCTTGTACTGAGTATTCTTGCTTATAATGAGCTTCTACCAACTCATTTGATTGATACACCTTGGTTATTTTTAATTGAGTACTATGACTTACTTTCATTTTATCCACCATGAAGATACCGTTTTGTAACTTAAGGTATAATAACATAATTCATACCGTAATAAAATAAACGGTATATTTTGCTATCAAAACGGTATATTTTGCTATCAAAACGGTATAGTTAGACTATCAAAACGGTATAGTTTGCTATCAAAACGGTATAGTTAGGCCCGCAACTTATTGAAAAATAAGAAAAAAAAGCAACCGAAAACACTCTAAAACACGAGTAAAACATATAAAACACAGGATGGGGTTGTGGATAACTCATTTTTTTAACAAGAATCAGAAGCTAAAAATGAGCTCGCTTCGTTCGCAATTTTAGTAAATAGGGGCGTTGCCCCTAAAACCCCATTGGGGGCTCTTCCCCCAAACCTCCGTACTCGCCGTAAGGCAAGCGGTCAGGTGAACCTGACCGCTATGCTGAGCGTTGGGTCACCTACGCGGCGTCAAGGACTACTCACTCGCTTCGCTCGCTCCGTTCCTCCTTGACCCCTCTACGGCTCCAAAATGGCCCTGTAAGGGCTTGTAGCGGTCATAGATCGCATGAAAGCTTTGTTTGATACCCTTTATCACAACTAAACCTTAAATCATCCTAGGGCCTCTCTAGCGCCTCTAAAATGAAAATCTACATTTTCCCACACTTGTTACGTAGCAACATGTAAGTGCGCACTTTGGGATTAACATAACAGGTGATCAATAAATTTCCATGTAGTAAAAAACAAAAAATCGAATGGGCGCGCTTACACGTTGCAAGCAACATGCGCGAAAAAAATGAATTTTTTAAAGAATGAGCTCACTTCGTTCGCGAATTTATGGGTTAGGGGACGTTGCCCCTAAAACCCCATCGGGGGCTCTGCCCCCCATCCCCCGCACTCGCCGTGAGGCAATCGGCTGGGTTCTCCCAGCCGCTATGCTGAGCGTTGGGTCACCTACGCGGCGTCAAGGACTACTCACTCGCTT
>CAZJZM010000079.1:4275-4648 GCA_964550485.1 Microcaldota archaeon
CGCTCGCTCCGTTCCTCCTTGACCCCTCTACGGCTCCAAAATAAAGCTAAAAATAGAAATTTCTTTTTTGCTTTTTTTAAAAAAGCGCCCATGTTGCTTGCAATGTGTACACTTCATTCACCAGTGGGGCTTGTGTATTTTTCTTCCGTATTGTGATTAAGTAAATTTTAAAATTTTCGCAAATCAAATCTGTAAATTTGATTTAAAGGCCATACAGAGGCCGTAGAAGGCTTAAAGCTCGTTAGGGTATCCCCACACCCAGTTGAAGGCTTTCAGGCCTTCAGGCCAGTTATAGGCCGTTTAAATCATGATTTTGATAACGCAGGTAAATCTGGTTCCGTTCCAGGAATGCATGATTGAGATGGTGGTTCTT
>CAZJZM010000080.1:0-4647 GCA_964550485.1 Microcaldota archaeon
GAGATATACCATTCTTCTCGCAGGTCTACCTAGAGCAGGGCTCCCATCTCTACAGCATGAGCATGTATGATTCGGCCAACACGACACTGATAGCAAACCTCTCCATTCCTCAGCTGCCTTTCGGCAAACTCACCAGCTCCGCAACCTCGATACCGATAAAGCCAAACCAGACCATATTCGTCCAGTTCACCTTCTCGCCCTACGTTAACGCGACTCCAGGCTTATACCAGGTGCCGATAAACGCCTCGATACGCTCCAGCACAGGCAACCTCAACCTGAGGACCCACATCTACATCATCTTCAGCCTGAGCCAAGCTCCCTCTGCGCTAGCCGTCTCAAAGGACATCGTGCTTCCAAACAGGACCCAGGATGCAAGGGTCACGCTCACGGCAACCAACCCATCAAGCACATCATTATACTACATTACGCTAACCGACCAGATAAATTCCTCCATAGGTTCGATAAACAGCATAGTGCTGAACGGAGGAAACAAGACAAGTTCTCTAAGCAGATACCTACTAAACTGGGAAATCGGCAGCTTGGGCCCGAAAAGCAATGCAACAGAGAGCTATGGCCTGTATAACGTATCAAACCCAAGATCCCTCCTCTATCTGCTATCGGATCGGTTGGGTATATCCTCATCAATGGTCCAAAACCTGACTACTCTCTCGGTAGTCAATATAACCATGCCAAAGACGCTCTCCCTCAATTCTACCTCGGCCATCACCATAACAACAATCTATTCCGGCGCGTCCGCATCAACGCTCGGGTTCAACCTCGCCGGTCCTTCCGGCTTTGAGATAGCAAACTCCCAGCAGTACTACTACGGAAACCCTGACTCTGTGGTCAGCGCTACGTTCGATGTAAAATCCGTCACATCCACAGGACCACAGACCCTTAGGCTCATCATCACCGGTCCATTCCCTCCAATAACGCAGCTGATAAAAGTGAATGTATACTCGCCGCCAACTCTGACCTCTCTGATACAGGAAGAGTTAGGCAACCCTACTGTATCGTTTGGCGTAATACTCGCGATTCTCGCCCTGGCCGCCTTGAGCGTTGAAGCCTACAGAATAAGGAAGGGGAGGACGAGGAAGAGCATAACCATAAAGGATCTGAAGGAGCTTTCGAAACTCCGAAAGAACATAGTGGAGGCAAAACTGAAGGCGGGAAGCAAAACAAGATCGTTCGCCAGGCACAGGAACAAGAACGGCGAGACGGGCGGCTTCGTTGAGGACATGGCCGAAGTGGGTGCTGACGTTCATCTCGCATCGACCGCACAGGTTCTGGAAGAGGCGAAAGTCTCAGGGAGCGCAAAGGTTGTTGACAACGCCACGGTATCCGGCAACGCCTCGATAAAAGGAACCGCCATAATCTCGGACAACGCAAAAGTTTATGGAAATTCAGTAATAGACAACAACGCCCTCATACACGGGGATGCGGAGGTATATGGAAATGCGCATGTATACGACCACGCGCAGGTGTACGGAAATGCGAAAGTATACGAAGCGGCCAGGATATTCGGCGACGCCGAGATACTTGGGAAAGCCAAGATACATGGAAACACGAACGTCTTCGGCAACGCCAAGATATCCAACAAGAACATAAGCAAGGGAAACATCGCAACGAGCTAACAAATGCGGTTATAACTAACTCCTTGATAATTTCCTGCTCGCATCTAGAAGTTCATCCATAACAAAGGAGACCATAGTTCTATTGCCAGCGACAAAACCTACATCATGCGCTGCAGGATTGTAATGTTCAAGCCTTAAGCTAGTTATTGGAATAACGACGTTTTCCTTCATTTCATAAAATTGCAGTATACCTCCTGCCTGCTCAACGAGTTTTCTTCCAGCCGCCCAGTCCCAAGGGAACTGTGGAGGCTGCATAAGGGCATCTATTCTACCTGCAGCTACAAGTCCTAGGCCTAAAGCGCATGAACCAATAGAATTTACTGTTCTTACCTTATTTGCAATTGAAAGGTATGCATCCCTCTGTACTGGATATTGCGAAAGGAAACAATCAGGTCCACCTACGATATAAGCCTTTTTGATATCAGATGTTTTAGAAACGTTTGCTATAATCTGCGGACTACTATTTTCAGAAGTTATGTATCGGCGGTCATTTATAAAATCATACCTAATAGAATTAGGCAGAACAAAACTTTGACTATCCGACGAAGCATAAAATAATGTTCCTCCATCTATTTTTGGCGCAAACACTGCACCTGCAGTATGCTGAAGTTTAGAGTCTACAAAACCTACTGAGATACTCCATTCATAATGGCCTTTTGAATACGGGCTTGTGCCATCAAGCTCATCAATGACATACATGCCATTAGCTTTTACCAGGGACAGGTTGTCAGTTCCGATAATCCTTTTCTTGTGTATTCCAGAACTTTCCTCAGTCATGAAGAACGCTCCATTATCATGTCTTAATATTGTCCTAAGTATTTCTCTATTCGATATATTATCTGCATCTGTAACTATGCTATGAAACGAATCAACTAATCCTATTACTGGTTTTACAAAATAAGAAGTAGCGTTCATATTTGCCAATATTAGCCCGCTAGTCAGCGCCGCATCTTTACAGGCTTTTAGTTGTATACTACTCATAATATCCGCCTATGTGCTCACGTTTTAAAACTTAGTTTCTTTGGTATTGTTGCATAATCGGTTGAATTATTAAGGTGTTGCGTTAGGTTGATCTCTACTTTCTCAGAATCCTTGATATTTCTATCCTAAATGGAAATATACCAATCTTTTTAGGTTCTAAATTTTCATCTAAATATAAACCAGACCTTCGCAGACCAGCTAATCCTCCGATTAATCCCGCAACTCCGCTGATATGGTTATGCATTTCAATATTAGAAGTTACTCTCATTACTTCTGTAATTGTATCAGCAATATGTGGAATATGTTCTAATCCTACACCCAAGAGATGTCCTATACCATAGCCAATTCCTGTTCCAACGGCTATTAATGATAAGTCAGAAGCAAATCCAATAGGAGTAGGCGTATAAAAAGATAAGTTAATACTTGAAGTCAGTCCCATAAACTTCTTATTGTAGTTTAAACTTCTTCGGTTTGCCCACTTTGTTTTGGTTATCTCTACCATCTTATCACACCATATCTACAACTTTCATGATTCATAAGCTTTTCCCCACCTTCATAAAGCTACCGATTCTATAGAAAAGAAGGAGTCTAAAGTTGAACTTAATAGCAAGGAGAGCGAATAGAATGGGAATGTATATGGTTTTTTATCACAACCTTCTGGAATTTTCATTGCTTTCCCCTAATTATCTTTCTTAACTCAAATATGCTTTACATATGTCACAGATTTAGATGGGAAGATCAAGTAGGTCATTAGAACTGTGCTCTAAAGATTCACAATACGCCGCAGATATGCCTTCAAGTCCCTCTCTATTGATTTTAAGTGTCACAACTTGTTCTGGCGTTATAAGATAACTAATGAACCCACGATAAATATAACTTTTTAATTGGTTCCTTAAGAAAACTTCTTCAACAAGTCTAGATAGTCCCATCCAAAAATCAAAATCGTAATCGACCTTATTTCCCATAAGCTTCACAGATAGCATCTGGAGAGTGGCACGTGTTTCAGCTGTTTCATTGGTTCCACCCATTGATATCGCACAAGACTCAGTAAGACGAGAGGCTAAAGTATCGGCAGATCCATAGTACACTTGCGGACTTTTAATATCAATATAGATAAATCTTAAATTGTCCGATACAAATCCGGGCAAATTTAATAGTGTGTTCTCAGCAAGATACTCTTTGGTTGCTCGTAATAATAGAAGAATATCAGAATCATATAGTTCGCCGGTGAGGGCTATTAGATCATTTGAAGTATTTCTTCTAAGCTTTTGGTCAAAATATCTTGTTAAGCTTTCTTCATTAGTAACTCTCTTTATTCCTGTCCATTCGTCTATTCCTATGGTTTTCCAAGATCTTTTTTTAACACAAAGAACGTCAGTTGCAACTAAGACACTACCTTTTCCTTGAAATGCATATAATAGAGTCATAACTATACCTACAATAAAGTATTGCCTATTTTCATATTTAAAACTTACTTTTAACGGTTTTGTCTCTGTCATTACCTTTGCTTTCGCTTTGGATTAATATTATAAGATTGACGGAATAACAAACAGAACAGCTGCTAGTATAAACATAAGAGCTGCGATTAATAGTCCTTTACGTCCCCAAGATTTAAACCCTGTCACAAACAGGCTTAAGCTCATAAAAACAAACATATACGGTAAGAAGCTGAGATTGTAAACAGTAACTCGCAAGAGACCACCGAAAAATCCGCATTGTGCGGGATAAGTATCCCAATATCCTCCCCAAGAGAAAAAAAGCATAAAAAACGAAACAAAAAACATTATTTTCCAAATATAAATTAATTTTACCTTTATCCTAATCTGTCTCATATATATTCAAAAATCTTATAAGCGTATGGCCAAGCAGTAAAGACTGGCTTCTACCCATTCCCCATAAGCCAGGAGAGGAAATCGAATCCCCCTATCCCGCTCTGCAGGCGGGCGCATAGCCAATCTGCCATCCTGGCTCTGTAACGTTAAGAACAATCTAAGAACATATATAAACTGTTATATAAAACTATAATCTGTAA
>CAZJZM010000081.1:0-4567 GCA_964550485.1 Microcaldota archaeon
CCTCCAACAGACAACAAGTTTGCAGCATTGAACACCGCGACATGGTCCGGAGGTTCATTCATCTACATTCCAAAAGGAGTGAAGGCAACGATGCCTCTGAATGCTTACTTCAGGATAAACGCGGAATCTTCAGGGCAATTTGAAAGAACATTGATCATTGCAGATGAAGGTGCGGATGTGACTTACATCGAAGGTTGCTTAGTCAAAGGAACCAAAATCACCACAGATCATGGTAAAAAGAATATCGAAGAGATACAGATAGGAGACAAAGTTTTGACTCATACTGGAAAATACAGAAAGGTCTATCACACACAGGTTAGACCATACACAGGAAAACTTTACACTATAAAATATTTCGATGCTGAAGATATAACCATAATGGCTACAGAAGAACATCCCTTCTTAGCAATTCGGAAAAAAGATAGTACTTACAAAGGCAAAATGTTTAAGCCGGAATGGATAAAAACCTGCGATCTGCGTGAGGGAGACCTACTTACAATGGTCATCCCAAACGAAGGAACCAGAGAAACCAAATCCTCAGGTGATCAGCTACAACTGCTAACAGAAACTTTATTCAGTGAAGCATCTGCATATATCAAATTACAAAAAATAAATATAGAAAATGTAATTAATATCCCTGTATATAACTTTAGCGTAGAGGAAGATGAAAGTTACATGGCTGAAGGAATCGCTGTACATAATTGTACTGCCCCTGTATATGCAAAGAATTCACTCCATTCTGCAATAGTGGAGCTCGTTGCATTGAAAGGAGCACACATTAGATACGTCACAATACAAAACTGGTCGAAGAACGTTTACAATCTTGTCACGCAAAGAGCGCACGTAGCCGAAAATGCGAGAGTGGAATGGATTGACGCAAATATAGGCAGCAAAATCAATATGAAGTACCCTTCAATTTACTTAATGGGAAAAGGAGCAAGCGGCGAAGTTCTCTCTATAGCGCTCGCCGGAGAAGGACAGGTACAGGATTCAGGTGGAAAGATTTACCATCTGGCACCAAACACCACTTCAAAGATAATATCCAAAAGTGTTTCAAAGGGCAGTGGGGTCAGCACCTTCAGAGGTCTTCTCCACATAGGAAAGAATGCCGCTGATTCCAAGTCCCATGTCTCCTGCGACGCCCTGCTTCTCGACGGTTTCGCAAAGACGAACACCTTCCCATACAACCAGATAAACAGGAGCGATGCCATCATAAGCCATGAGGCCAAGATAGGGAAGATAAGCGATGAAATGATCTTCTACTTGATGTCCAGGGGAATCTCCGAAGACGACGCCGTCGCGATGATAGTGCTTGGCTTCATAGAGGATCTCACCAAGATCCTTCCAATGGAGTACTCACTCGAGCTCAAGAGGCTGATAAAGCTCGACACCAGCGGAGGAGTGGGCTGACGGTTTCTGCAAGGTGCTTTCTTGAATTATGAAGAGTTTCAAAAGGACGCTATAGGGCAATACGCCTCACTTCCCAGCGAGACGAACGAGCTCTACAAGAAATACTACACTGAAATACCTCTGCCAAGCGGCGAAGAGCTTGAGTCTGGAAGGAAAAACGACTCGAGGAAGGAGGTGGAGCAGCTGGCAGCTTCGATAGAAGAGAAGACGGGCCTCAAATTTGACCTCATCTTCTCGAATTCGTTTGTAAGGAACCAGTCAAAGATTCTAAGCATAAGGAAAATGTCGGAAATTTCGGAGAGGCTGAACCAGAAAATCTACAGGAATTCGGATAACAAGCTTGTGGCATTCCTGAATGCAAATTCAAGGGACGCAATAATCGTTGACATAGAGAAGGGAAAGAAAGAGAAACTCAATATTCTCTTCATAAATGACTCACACCTCTTCTTCGAGTGTCTCTTCAGTCTTGCAGAAAATTCAACGCTAGATGTCTTCGAGATATTTGCTTCAACCTCGGCCGGGTCAATCTCCGCTCCATTACAGGAATTTTCTGTAGGGAAAGGAGCCCAGCTGGATCTTGCGGTGCTTAACGACGGCAATGACAAGTCGACAATGCTCCACCTTTCAAAGGGAACTGTAGAGGAAAGCGGCAAGGTAAATGCAAATTTTGTTTACAATGGTTCAAAATTGACCAAGGCAATAAATCTCTTCGATGCGAAAGGAATAAGCGGAAGCGTTGATGTAACTGAGATTATCTATGGCACAAGGGAACAGAAATTTGACATCAACACCTACCTTCTTAACTCGAAGGAGAAAAGCCATACAAAACTGAGTACAGGCGCAATCCTCGACGGAAGTTCACAGTGCCAGCTCAAAGGATACGCAAAAATAGAGAAATACACCAAAGGAGCATTCTCTAACATCAACCAGAGAGGAATAATAATAAGCGAAAAGGCGCACATAGACGCACTGCCTGACATGTCAATAGATTACAGCGACCAGGTCTCCGCAACACACAGCGCCGCCACATCTCCCATAGACAAGGAGGTGCTTTTCTACATATCCTCAAGGGGCATAGAGGACGCTGAAGCAAGGAAGATGTTCGTGGCATCATTCATATCTAAATATCTCTCAAACATAGAGAATCCTCATGCAAAGGAGATTGCATCATCGATCATGCTCAGCAGGATAGGCGGCAGCGACTTCGGGTCCATAAAGGACATAACACCAAAAGGCGTCTGGCTGACCGCAAACACATCAGGATGATACTATGAAATTGGAAATAAAAGACCTTCATGTAAGTGTGGATGACAAGGAGATAGTCAAGGGAGTCAGTCTTACCGTAAACGAAGGAGAGCTCCACGTGATCATGGGTCCCAACGGCTCGGGAAAGACGACTCTGGCCAAAGCGATAATGGGGCATCCCCAGCTGAAGATAACCTCAGGTGACATATTCGCAGACGGAAAGAGCATAAAGAACATGAAGGTGAATGAACGGGCAAAACTAGGTCTTTTCCTGCAGTTCCAGAATCCGATCGAGATAGAAGGGCTCGGTCTGCTAAACTTCCTGAATTCAGCAAGGGGCGCACTCACAAACGAAGCTCTTCAGTACAAAGATTTCATGAATGAGATAAAAAGCACCTCCAAGGAGCTGGCCCTGAAGGACGAGCTCATAGGAAGGTCGCTCAACCACGGCTTCTCCGGAGGGGAGAAGAAGAAGGTGGAGATACTGCAGATGCACATCCTCAAGCCCAAGATAGCCATACTGGACGAGCCCGACTCCGGCCTTGACATAGACGCGGTGAAGGTTGTCGCGAGCAGCGTTGACAAGATGCAGAAGGAAAGGAATATGGGCCTTCTCGTGATAACCCACTATAGCAGGATACTGGAATACATGGAGCCAAAGTTCATACATATAATGAAGGACGGAAAGATAGTGAAAGAGGGAGGAAAGGAACTGATAAACGAGATAGAGAAAAAAGGTTATGCGGATGCCTGATTTAGATGTGGAAAAGATAAGGAAAGACTTTCCGATACTCAGCACAAGTTCCAACGGCAAGAAACTCGTATACCTTGACAGCGCTGCCACCTCCCAGAAGCCTACAATCGTAATAAACACCGTCTCCGAATACTACAAAAACTACAATGCGAACATTCACCGGGGTCTGTATGACATTTCCGTCAAGGCAACGGAAGAATATACAAAATCGAAGGAGCTCGTCGCAAAGTTCATCAATGCCGATTCCTACCGCGAGATAGTCTACTGCAAGAACACCACCGATGCAATAAATCTTGTGGCGCTTTCATGGGCCGAAGCAAACATCAAGAAAGACGATACCATACTAGCCACCGAAATGGAGCATCACAGCAACATAGTTCCATGGCAGCTCCTGGCAAAGAGGAAAGGGGCAAAGGTGGAATACGTAAAAATGAAGGCAGACTTCACGTTCGACATGCAGGATTACAAAAAGAAGCTTGAGCACAATCCGAAAATAGTATCATTCACGCATGTTTCAAACGTCCTAGGAACCATAAACGATGCAAAAGAGATAACAAAGCTCGCTCACAAGCATGGAGCCAAGGTTCTCATAGACGCCGCACAGTCGGCACCCCACATGTCCGTGGACGTAAAGGAACTGGATTGCGATTTCTTCGCGTTTTCTGGTCATAAGATGCTAGGTCCTGCTGGCATAGGCGTACTCTACGGCAAAGAGGAACTGTTGGAGGAGATGCCGCCATTGATCGGAGGAGGTGATATGATAAGGAGCGTAAATTTCAAGGAATCTACCTGGAACGAGCTTCCTTGGAAATTCGAGGCCGGAACAGCAAACACCGAAGGAGGGATAGGATTGGGCGCAGCGATAAATTATCTTAACAAAACAGGAATTGAAAATATAAGAAAGCACGAGATGGATCTTACAAGATATGCTCTCGAAATACTTGAAGATACAAAAGGAATCAAAATATACGGAATAAGCCAGAAGAACATGACCGATAAAAACAGGGCAGGAGTGATATCGTTCAACATAAAGGATGCGCATCCGCACGATGTCGCAAGCATATTCAATAGCGAAGGCATTGCAATAAGGGCAGGCCACCATTGCGCAATGCCTTTAGTTAATGATGTCCTAAACGAGCCTGCAGTGGCAAGGATAAG
>CAZJZM010000082.1:0-4366 GCA_964550485.1 Microcaldota archaeon
CGCTCGCTCCGGCGATACCGCGCGAATCTCCTCTATACCGTTGAGAGAGATGCTCTAGCGGAATGGGGAGAATGCGGCAGAGTTTACAAATGGATCAGGCCGCGTTGCAAGCCGATGACCACGGCCTGCGTCCGATCGGCCGCATCCAGGCGCATCAGAATCACGCTCACGTGGCATTTGACGGTCGCTTCGGTGATCCCCAGTTGCGCGGCGATTTCCTTGTTCGATTGTCCCTTGGCCATCAACACCAATACCTGGCGCTCGCGCGCGCTCAGATTCGAGTCCCGGGTACGCGAAGCCAGCGTCTGAGACATGGGCGAGGGCAGGTATCGGCCCCCGGCATGGACACGGCGGACGGCGGAGACCAGCATCTCCTGCGGCAGCCCTTTGACCAGGTAACCACTTGCCCCGGCCTCCATGGCCTGGTGAATATCCTCGTCACCCTCGTAAGTGGTGAGCACGATGAAGCGGGCTTCTGGCGAAACGCTGCGGATTCTGCGAATGGCCTCAACGCCGCCGATCCCGGGAAGGCGCAAATCCATCAAGGTAATGTCGGGGTGGAGCAAGGCGTGTTGCTCGATGGCTTCTTCGCCGCTGCCGGCCTGACCGGCCACCACCATCTCTTTCGAGGAAGAGATCAGCGCAGCGACGCCGACCCGCATAATCGGGTGATCGTCCACGATCAGTATTTTTATAGGCTCCATCAACTCTCGGATTATAGTAGGGGCGCGTGCGGACTGTCAGGGGAGCACCTCCGACTTGAGGGGATCGGATTGCACCTCACAAGAAAGACGGGCCTTGGGTATGGTGACGCGAATCCGCGTGCCCTGTTGCAGCGCACTGTCGATAGTGAAATCTCCGCCGAACCGGTGCACGCGCTCCCGCATTCCCTGCAGTCCGTAATGGCCTTCCCACGAAGAGGCCTGCGGATCGAATCCCTGGCCATCGTCGGCCAGGATCATTTCAATACCCAGCGGCGTGAAGCTCACTTCCACTACGACGGCATGGGGATGGCCGTGCAGAATGGCGTTGAAGATGGCCTCCCGGGCGACCATGGTCAGTTCGTGGGTCTCTTGCTGGCCTACCGGAAACGGGGTGCCGGAAGAATGGCAGTCCACGGGCACGCCGTACTCCCGGCTGAGCCGCTCGGCCATTTGGGCAAGGCATGTGACCAACCCGCTGGGCGCTTGCTCGCCTTTGCGAAGGTTCCACACCGCCTGGCGCGCCTCGTCCATGGTCGAGCGGATTTGGGTACTTGCGAACTCGATCATGTGCTGGCGGGTTTCGCTGTCGTCCGGCTCGCAGGTAGAAGCGGCTTCCAGCATGGCGGAGACACTGGCGCAGCCCTGGATGAGCGTGTCGTGCATCTCCCGCGCCAGGCGGGAGCGCTCCGCCAACACCGCCGCGTAGCGCTCGTGCACCTGCCTCATTCTCACCCGGTAGGCAAGGACAGAGATCAAAGCCACGATCAGGACGCATAAGGCGATAAACCACGGTGTGCGGTAGAAATAGGGCACTTTGACCAGAGTCAGCGAGGCGCGCACCACGTGTTCCGGGTGGTCGATCTCCCAGGCCTCCACCGTAAAGGAGTATTTGCCGGCGGGAAGATTGGTGTAGGTGGCCGACCGTTGCGGGGACCCGGCTTGAATCCAGTCGTTGTCGAAACCCTCCAGCCGGTAGCGGAACTGAAGATTCTCCTGGGACCTCAGCATCAAGGGCTCATACCCGATGTCCAGCCGCGAGGCTCCGGCGGCAAGAGTGAGCGGCGCCGCCGGCGAAACGAGCCGCCCATCGATGGAGACCTGTCCGATAGTGAGGTGCGAGAGGGTCGAGGGGTCGAACTCGGTGGGACGAATCCTCCACAATCCGCGGTTGGTAGGAAACCAGGCTTCGCCTTCCCGGGTAATGACTCCCGCGGGCTGCGTTCCGCCATAGAACTGCGTAGGCTCGTCGCTGGCGTCGGTGCGGTAGAAGCGCATGGAGATGACGCGGCGGGGATCGGCGGCTTGGGCATCGAGGTCGTCGCGATTGAGCAGCATCACACCCAGGGGGCCGCTGAGCCAGAGATGCTTGCGGTTGTCCTCAAGAATGGAAAAGATGCTATTGCTGGCAAGCCCGTTTGCGGTCGTGTAGTGAGTCATCGCGCCGTCGCGAAAGCGGTAGAGGCCGTGGGTGCGCGTGCCAAACCACAATCCGCCGTCCGCATCTTCATGCGCGGCCCAGACCTTTTCTTCCTTCAGGGCGCTGGTGGCGGCATCGTAGACGGGCTTGCCGTTGTGGAGATGACTCAACCCAATCTCGGTACCGATCCATATATCCCCGTTCTTGTCTTCGACGATCGAGCGTGTACTGAAGTAGACGAGGCCATTCTCCATGGTCAGGTTGTGAAAGCCGCTCGCGTCCAGGTGGCTGACTCCGGAGTCGGTGGCAATCCACAAGGAGCCGTCGCGCGCCTCGAGGAGGGCGCGCACGAAGTTGTTCACCAAACCCTGGCGGGAGGTGTACTGCGTGGTGCCGTGGGGTGTGACCTTGAAGAGCCCGCTGCCGTCCGTGCCAATCCAGAGCGTCCCGTCGCGGGCGCGCAGCAAGTTGCGCACGTGTACGTTGGCGACACCAGGGAAGGTGTGGGCTACCGCGCGATTGTCCTGGATGTGCACCAGCTGGTTGGAAGCCGCCCAGAGGCTGCCATCCGCGTCGAGCGAAACGGTGCCGAAATCCGAGTCCGCCGCTGCCGGCAGCAACAGCACGCGCACCGGAGTGCGGCTGAGGCGAATCATGCCCACCTGGGTGCCGATCCACAGATTCTTGCTGTCGTCGGCAAAGATGGAGAGCACCGTATTGCTGACCAGCGGAGAAGGCGTGGTGAGTCGGGTAACCTTCATCTCTCGGCCTTGGAAGCGAATGCGGAAGATGCCCTGGCCGATGGTGCCAGCCCATAACTCGCCGCCGGGTACCGCGCACAGGATACGGACGGTTCCCCAAACGCCCGGTACACGCTCGAAGCGATCGCTTCCCGGCCGCAGCCGGTGCAAGCCGGAGACCGTACCCACCCAGACCGAGCCGTCCTCGGTTTTGAGGATCGACTTGACGCGGTTCTGGCTGTCGGTGCCATTCAAGGAATATTCTCTCGGCTGGCCGTGGAGAATGGCGAACAGGTGCGGCGCGCCCGCCCAGATGCGCCCCGCATCGTCCTCGGCAATGGCATGGAAAGAGTTGGCGGGCATCCCCGGCTGGTCGTCCATGCGCACAAACTTGCCACTCTCCATGCGGAACAGGCCTTCGTCGGTGGCCACCCATAGAGAGCCCGCATGGTCTTCAAAAAGCGAGCGCACGAAGTTGCCGGTCATGCCATCGGCGGGAGTGTAGGCGCGGAACTTGCCGTTGTGCATTTCCACCAGACCGCCGCCCTCGGTCCCGACCCAAAGACGGCCATCGTGCGCCGCAAGAAGGCAGAAGACGCTGCTCTCGCGGAGCGCCGGCGTATTCTCGCGGCTGAAGAGCGTGAAATGCGCTCCGTCAAAGCGGACCAGGCCCTCGCTGGTACCCACCCAGAGATACCCGTCGGGCGTTTGACTAAAGGCTTGCACCGTCTCTCCCGGCAATCCGTTCTGAGATTGCCAGGAACGCGCCGTGTAATTCCAGTTGTCAGCCGAGGGGCTTGCCTGCTCCGCCGCCGGCAATGAGCGGCCAGCCAGCAGCGACAAAGCTAGCAGCGCCCGCAATGCTCCTCGAAGGAAAGGCAAAGAGGAGTGAGCGGCCGGCCGGCCAGCCCAGAGCTGAGGAGCAAGTCGTGGAGCGAGCTTCAATCGCGGCCTCCGAACGCAGTCCCCTTGTCCTAGTCTGCGCGCCTGTGCATCCCCTATCTTCGCTTACAGCCTTTGTCCTGACAACCGCGGCGGGGGCGGTGCTTCTGTTCGCAGCCTCTGCAATCGCCTTGGCGGCTGCGCGGCGATCGCAGTCACGGAAAACTGGATTGACCGCTTCGCCGCAATCCTCCAGTTGGAGTTGGGAGGGGAGGGGCCGAAACGTCTTCGGCTGCTCTGGCGGCCTTCTTCCATCCGCAGCCAGGTCGTTTCGCTTGCCCGGCGCGGCGCGTTGATTTTACGCCGCTTGAAGTCCCCCCTTGCGAACCTTGCCTGCTCCCGTTGTATGCTCCACTGACGGAGGATCGCTGGCCATGATGCAGACACCGGTACGAGTCATTACCGTGGAGCGCGAGTATGGGTCGCGCGGCGGAGAGTTTGCTCACGATCTGGCGGCGCACCTCGGCTGGCGGTTGCTCCACTCGGAGTTACCATGTGCGGCGGCGCGCAAAGCCGGCGGTTCTCCCGATCTGGCGGCCAAGTACGACGAGCGCGTCGACCCC
>CAZJZM010000083.1:0-4349 GCA_964550485.1 Microcaldota archaeon
ACGAGCTGCTTTTTGCAATAAAATCTAGCGCACGGCTAAGATCCTCCAACATAACCGCGTTAATCGCGTTGAGTTTGTTCGGTCTGTTTAGAGTTATTGTGATTATCGTTCCCTTTGAGGTCATAAGGATAGTTTTGTAGTTGTTGTACGTATCCTTTGTGCCTTGTGTCTTCATGTGCATCATTGCCTATTTATAAAAGTATTTCATAGGTTGCGTTTTTTTATTCACAAGAACCGCAGGCACTCCCGCATAGGTGCCCTTTTGGGTGATGCTTTTTGTCACTATGCTTCCCGCACCTGTGATGGTTCCGTCACAAATGATGAGTTTTTCTCCTCCGCACACTATGATTTTATTATCCGCGCCTATTACCACATTGTTTCCTATATGTAATTCGGATTTAGTAATTGGTGTTTTTGGGATTCCTAGCTTTTTGTCCATTATCTTTAAACCTTGGGCTATTATTACGTTGTTGCCTATGTATATCTCAGTTGATGGAATTGCCTGTATTGCGTCCACAGAAGAGGAATCTTTGCCTATGTGCTTGACATTCAGGCGATTCGGATATTTAGAAAACCATACACAGCCCATGTGAGGATGAGTAGGATATTGCTTATATTTTTCTCTCCACATGACTTTCTTGAAATTTAAATGTTCACCGAAAAGAAGAATGGTGGTGGGTATTCTGGAGATTATTATTGCTAAAGGGTATATTAATTTAGACAGCACCAGCTTAGTCGGTTGAAGTGATTCCTCTAGTGTACGACTTGGTTTTGAATGTTTATGGTCGTCTTCGCTTTGCATTGGTATCAACTTATCTGTCTTTTTCTTATTCCATTGTTGAAATGTCTCCTATTGGAAGATTCAGTTCTTGGGCCCTGAGAACTCTTCGCATTATCTTGCCGCTCTGTGTCTTCGGCAGAGTGTCACGGAACTCAAACTCTCTTGGATACATGTGAGCTGCGAGTTTCTCTTTTATGAACTTCTTTATGTTTTCTTCCATTTCTTTTGAAGGCGTATGGCCTTTCTTTAGTACTAGGAAGGCTTTAATTACTTCACCGCGTATTCCGTTTGGATCTGGGATCCCTATTACTCCTGCCTCTGCAATTCCAGGGTACTCCAATAGGGTGCTTTCTATCTCGAAGGGGCCGACACGCTCTCCTGCGGTCTTTATCAAATCATCATTTCTACCAACATAGGTGATATAACCTTCAGGGTCTATTTTTACAATATCTCCGGTATGATACCATCCATCCTTAAAATATTCTGCATATCTCTTTTCGTTCTTCCACACTGCGATAAACATGGAAGACCATCCCGCTTTGAAGCACAATTCACCTGTTTCTGTAACTTTTACTTCTATGTCGGATAGAGGCTTCCCCATAGAGCCTATTTTTAAATCTAGTCCCAAATGATTAGTCACCATTATACTGCCTGTCTCTGTCTGCCAGTAGACATCGCGTGGCCAGACTTTGAACACTTTGTATGCCCAATTTATGGCTTCCGGATTCAGTGGTTCTCCGAAACTGGCTATATGTCTTATTGAGCTCAGATCATATTTTTGGGCTATGTCATCTCCTTTTGCCATAAGCATGCGCAATGCTGTTGGGGCAGTTGCCAATACGTTAACTTTGTATTTTTTGATCAGGGAGTACCATTTATCTGGATCGAATTTTCCCTCATAAACCAGTTCCGTAACCCCGTTTGACCATGCCGATAATAAAGTATAAACCGGACCGTTTGCCCAACCCATATCGAATGTACCCCAGAACATATCTTCATCTTTATAATCTAAGACTAATTTTCCTGTTTCATGCCTCCTCAATGCGCCTCCATGAGAATGGACGACGCCTTTTGCTTTCCCAGTTGAACCGGAAGTGTATACTATAAATGCGGCTTCGTTCTCTTTCATCTTTTCTGGTCTGAAGTCTGTAGATGCCTCGTCTATTTCCTTTTTGAAACTGTCTTCGTCTACAATAATTATATTCTTTAACTCAGGCAACTTGTATCTTGTCTTGTCTATTCTTCCCCTTAGTTCATTGTTAGTGATTATCGCCACGGCTTCACTATCGTTCAGTCTGTCAAATAATCCTTCTTCCCCAAATGCGGTGAAGAGGCTGCAGGCAATCGCGCCTATTTTTATTATTCCCAAATAAGCCATGTAGCACTCTGGAATACGTGGCAAGAAAACCAATACCCTGTCTCCTTTCTTTATATTATATTTTAAAAAAACATTTGCAAATTTGTTGGATAACTCAGACAATTCGTAGAATGTGAACTTCTGAGTAGCTCCGTTTGCACCTTCCCAGTATAACGCTACCTTATTTCGTCTCCAGGTGGCCCTGTGTTTGTCTATTGCATCTGAAGCTTCGTTTATCATACTTCCACCCATTAGATGAATAATCATTAGGAACTTGATAAATTAAATAACTTCTTGTTTATATGTCTGACTAGCTCTAAATAGAGTAGAGATAAAAACCTATGTTGGCTTTATTGATGAGGTAGGGCAAGCAAAAATAAATAAAAGTAGTTGAATATGAAGGAACTGACGCAAAGCAAAAATAACAATAAAAATTCAAAATCAGTTTATGCGATTGAGGCACAGCTCCAGCGGGGAGGGAGGATATTGTCTAAAATAACTTATCCCTTAGTAATAATAATCTCCAGAATACCTACCACCCTTACCTCCGGAATTCAGGATTTGAATCCTAAGAAAATTATGTGGAGAGAGCAATATAAACAAAATTACCCGAGCTGTGTCTGGTTTTTTAGATATCCGAATCGCCTGAATGTGAAACATATAGGCAAGGGTTCGAGATCTGGAAGCGCCATACGGACTCTAACAGAGATTGAAATATACATAGGCGATAATGTAAGAATAGCTCCTGGTTTGAATATAATAGATAAGAAGTTGGGAAACCCGCTTCCCATAGGTCCTTCGAAATTGTACATAGGAAATGACGTGTTCATAGGTCCGGATGTCAAGATTATGGTGAGCTCTGGGGAAAAGTTAGTTATATGCGATGGCACGAGAATCGGCACTGGGAGCATAGTAACAACAAGCATAAGAAAGAAGGGAGTATATTCAGGGGTGCCTGCAGTTCTTGTGAATAAAAAAACACAGAATACAGCAACTTTTATAGAGATATAATCAAAATTTTAGGGGTTAAGTTCTTTGTTGACTCCAAGCACGGGTAGTACAGTGGAAGTCTCATTTTGTTGTGTCTCCTATTGCTGAAATCAGCTCCTTTGCAATTGTTGTTGCTTTCATCTGCCTTGTATATTGCCTTCCTTTACTGCTCGCAATTCTACGTTCCTCGGAGCTTGACATGAACCTGTCCAGACCCTCTGCCAATGCATTTACATCGTCTATCGGCACGACTATGCCTATGTTGTCAACGAATTCCCAACCACAGGTCCTTGTCGTTACAACTGGCAGACCCATTGCCATTGCCTCGCATCTCACTGCGCCAGGATGTTCTTTTGTAGAGCAGAGGCAAAAGATCGAAGCGTTGAGGTATTCCTTCCTAATCTCGGACTCGGATAGGAAGCCCGAGAACAGCTCCCTGTTCCAGATCTGAAGTCTGTGTGCCAGATTCACCAGCCTATTGTAATATCTCTTATCTAGTATAGGGCCAACAAACCTCAGCCTCCAGTCTCTATGCTTGTTGTGTATCCTTGCGAAAGCCCTTATCAGAAGATCTTGCGATTTGATTTCCACTATGCGTGCCACGCAGAGGATTGTCTTCTTCCTGTTTTTTCCTTCGCCTTCCTTTAGAAAGTAGGTTTCTGATACGCCTTCCCTAATCACTTTCAGCTTCTTCCTGAGAAATGGTGCGAACCTGAGCGTCATGTCATAGCCCTGCCTGGTCGGGATTGTCAGAAGGTCTGCTATTGTGTATTTGGCAAGGAGAGAGAGCCATGCGAGAGACTTGGGGTGTGGGAATTCATCGTAGCTCGACTCTTCTATACCGATTTCTATCACTATCCTGAGTTTCGGATTGAGCATCTTTATGAATATGGCTGCGACCGAGTCGCTGCGAAACAGCATCACATCAATATCAGCCTCCTTGATTTTTCTACTTAGTTGTAGTGCGAAGTTGAATTGGGTTATAGGATTAAGTGCGGTGTCCTTGGTGTATTTGCCAATGGTTACTATCTTCGGTATGTTCTCATTCTCAGGCAGGGTGCTTCCTGGAGCGAAGATGACTATGTCGGCCCCTAATTTTTTGAAGGCCATTGGAAGCTGCATAAAACCCCAACGGTTGAGGTAGAACTCGTTTAATACTTCTGGAATAAAGTAACCAACTTTCGGACCGTTCATCATATCTATTCCTCATTCGTAAAAATT
>CAZJZM010000084.1:0-4308 GCA_964550485.1 Microcaldota archaeon
ATGGCTATCTTCTTCCTGGACCTGCCATAGGTCTCGCAGAGCTTCTCGGTGAAGTTTATTATGTCCGCGAGTGTGGCTTCGTCAAGTTTAATGCCGTAAACCGCCATGCTCGCTATGAATGGCCTTACCTCGGAAACCTCCTTGCCGACGGTTATCTTGAGCACCGGAGTTTCATCCTTTATTTCATACACAAGCTTTTTTGACCTGTGCATGAAGTTCTTCAGGGACCTTGCAAGACCTACCGCGCCGTATAGATCCGGCCTGTTTGGGGTGATTTCTATGCTTATCTCATCTTTGTTCAGGCGTTCCGTCCCAAAGCCGAGCTTGCGTGCCTGCGCCTTGAGCTCGTCGTCCGAAAGGGTCATCGACATGAGCTTGAACAGGTACTTTTTGTTGAATGTTATTACAGGCATTATATCATCCTCGTCTTCCTCAGCCACCCTATGTCGTTGTTGTAGAGCTCTGTTATGCTCTTGATATCGGGATTCTTGAGCAGCATTATTCTCTCCAGCCCCGGACCCCATGCAAGAACTGTTAGGTTTTTCCTTGGGACTCCGGTAACCTCCCGCCTGATTATTCCGGCGCCTCCCATCTCTATGAGCTCCTTGGTTTTTTCCGAGTAGGCATAAAACTCGACTCCCGGCTCAACGAACGGAAAGTAGGCGGGCTTGAACTTCAGTTCCAACTCGAAAGGTTTGTATATCGAGATGAGTATGTCGAAGAGGTTGGCAAAGGTCAGGTTATTCCCTACTACAATGCCCTCATGCTGGTAAAAATCGGTGAGATGCCTGTAGTCTATGTTTTCGTTCCTGAATACCCTTCCCACTGAGAATAATTTTAGCGGAAATTCGTATTTGCCTTTCTTCAGCATGTCGGCCAGGATGCTGTTGATATGCCTTACAGATACGTTTGTGGTATGGGGTCTGAGAAGGGCCTGTTCCGCGACTTCAGTCTTCCACTCCCCTCCCCAGGAGTCCAGGTGCGCTTTCTTTATCCGTTCGATATACTCCTCCTTTGCGATGCTTATCTTTTCGGGATTTGAGAGATAGAAGGTGTCCTGGACCTCGCGCGCGGGATGGTCCTGCGGAACAAACAGCGAATCAAAGACCCAAAATGCCGGCTCTATTATGGGACCGGAGACCTGCTTGAAACCCAGCGAGGTATAGATGTCCATTATCCTCCTTATGGTCTTTCTCACCGGATGCCTGGTTGCGATAGGCTCCCTTTCAACTTCCAAGGTGACGTCATAGGGCTTGAACTCCTTTCCGGCCCAGGACTTGTTCATTATTATGTTCTTGCTGAGCGCGTCTGTCTGCTCGGAGGCGCTCTCGCTCGCCAGTTCCTTGATTCCCTTATTGGTTATCTGTATGCTCTGGATCTCGTTTTTCTTTTTTATGGTTATGAGGCCCCTTTTAAGGAGGTTCAGAACCGCCTCTTTGTCTGATTCGATAAGTTCGAAATATTTTTTAGGATCCTTGCCCAGGACCCTTAATGCGTTGCCCTCCTCCACGCCGTTGGAAAGGGCATTCCTGCCATCTGAATTGAGTTCGATTATGCCCGCCGCCATTGTTATGAGATTTTTCTTCTTAGCCCACTGGAGCCCTATCTGCTCTTCCTTCTTGGTCAGCGAGCTTAGCCTCATGCCACCCTTTTTAGCCGCCTCGAGCAGGCTCTCCTCTGGCATTTTGGACTTTGCATAGGACCTGCCTTCTTCTGTAAGCTCCACGCTCTCGGTCTCCAGCTTCTTGACCTCCACCGCGCTGCGGGAGGATAGGTTCTCGAGCGCCCAGAGAAGCTCGTCGCGATTGAGCTTCGTGTAGGTGAGAAGCTCGTCTAGACTTACCGATCCTCCGTGCTTCAGCGAGTTTAGAACTGCAAGTTCGTACCTATGCATAAAAGCATTACCGGATATGATATATCCCTTTAAATAGATAGGTATAATAAATAAATCTAGTCTTTTGTCAAGGAGATATTATGCTCAACGTGGCGATTCAAGGAGAAAGAGGCTCCTATAGCGAGCTTGCTGCCATGAAATACTTCGGGAAGGTAAGGACAATCAAATGCGATTCCTTCACTGATGCTTTCGAAGCGGTTGGAAAACGGGCGAAATGCGGCTTTGTTCCTATAGAAAACACAATAGAGGGAATAGTGACCCAGGTCTGCGACCTTCTCCTGAGAGGCGACCTACACATACTCGGGGAGGAAATACTCAGGATAGAACACTGCCTCATAGTGAATAAGGGAGTCTCCATTGGCGACATAAAGACGGTTTACTCGCATCCGCAGGCGTTGGCGCAGTCCAGGAGGTTCCTCGAAGGGCTTGGAGTGGAGATCATACCTTTTTCTGACACTGCAGGAAGCGTCAAAATGCTTAAGGAAAAGGGGATTATGGATTCTGCTGCGGTCGCAAGCCAGTACGCCGCATCGGTTTACGGAATGAAAATCCTCAGGAGGAACCTCGAGACCCATAGCCATAATTATACCAGATTTTTAGCCATATCAAAAAGAGCCAATGGGAGGAGAATAGTCAAGCCCAAAACCTCGCTGGGGTTTGTGACCAGGAATACGCCAGGAGCGCTTTACAAGGCGCTCGGCTGCTTTGCGGATAATGATGTTAACCTTACCTATCTTCAGTCACGGCCGGTCTTGGGAAAACCCTGGGAATATGGTTTTTATGCGGAATGCCGTGGCAATGTCAAGGATGAAGGCCTTAGGAATGCGCTGGAGGAGCTTAGAAGGAATACGGATGAGGTAAAGGTTCTCGGCTCCTATTCCGCAGCGGAGAGGACGCATCACTGAAGAGTCAGAGGATTTCGATGCGATTGAAGTATTATTTACTGGAGATGTTTGAGCCGACTCTTCTTTTCGGGCTTTTTGCCGCGGTTCTGGGAATTCTTGCGGCAGGATATTATGGAAGGCTTGAGCTTGGGGCAGGTATGCTTGCGCTTGTTGGTGTCATCCTGGCTCAGATCTCGGTCAACATGCTGGACGATTACGTAGACTATTCAAGCGGCTTGGACAAGGAGACCGTGAAGACAAAGTTCAGCGGCGGGAGCCAGCTGGTGGTAGGAGGCAATGTCAATCCGGAGCACGTCCTTGTAATAAGCTTGGTCCTGTTTGTGATTGCTTTGTTGATAGGAACCTATCTGACAATCGAGGACATCGCACTCCTTCCGTTCTTTGCCCTTGGCGCTCTATGCGTCGTTTTTTACGCCAAGTATATGACTAAGGTTCCATTCCTGGCAGAACCAGCCTGCGGTCTGAGCTTCATCTTCATCAGCCTAGGCTGCTTCCTGGCCGCCGGAGGCTCGCTTGTCATCGTGCCCTTGCTTCTTTTTGCGGCAGTACCCGCAGGAGGCCAGGTTGGCATGGCTCTTTTTGTCAATGGGATACCTGACAGGAAGGTGGATTCTAGGTTTGGGAGGAAAAACATAGGCATAATGCTTAAAACAAATAAGAATGCCGCGTATTTTTATCTCGCTATGAACATTGTGGCATACCTTTTGGTGACTATTGGCGTTTTGGCTAACGCAATTCCAAAGACTTCGCTCCTTGTGTTGATCACTGTTCCGATAATATGGGCAATCTCATGCAGCATCTCGAAATACAAGAACCATAGGTCGTTTGAGAAGGTTATGGGAATGGCCACAATGACAGAACTTGCCATAATGCTGCTCCTTGCAATGGCTTTTGTTTGATTGAAGAGGGATAGATATATAATTGACAGATCAGGTATTGATATATGGAAACGAGGAGATATGATAATTTGAAGGTTCCGGTAAAGATAAGGAAGGAAACTGAGAAAGTTATTGCCAAATTTGCTTCCTTTGGCCTGGAGGAATTCATAAATAACGAATTGGCTGAGCCTTCGAAGTACCTTCTTAACAAACCAGGAAAGTTACTGCGCCCCACACTTGTATTTTTAGGCGCGGATTATATAGGCATTGAAGATCTTGGACTTTACGTAGACCTCGCAGCATCAATAGAACTATTGCATACTTCATCACTAATTCACGATGACATAATAGATAAGGACATTTCCAGGAGAGGAATTGAGGCCACACATCTGAAGTATGGAATTGCGGACGCCATACTTGGAGGGGACGCTCTGATTTCAAAGGCGATACAGGAAGCAAACAGATACGGAACTGACGTGGTGGATTCTATATCAAAGGCGGCGATGAAGATGTGCGCCGGAGAAATAATAGACCATAGTTACCAGAGAAGCCAGGTTGTTCCGACTCTCAAAGATTACCTTAAAGTTGCTGAGCTCAAAAGCTCTACTTTGGTAGGAGTATCGACAAGCGT
>CAZJZM010000085.1:0-4286 GCA_964550485.1 Microcaldota archaeon
CAGACGTTTGTTGTCAGCGGACCACGTGTCCGCCGCCACCAAAATTGCAGAGGTAATACCACCTATCACCACTGGTAACCCTAAGTTCAGCCTATGCACTCTAGGTCCGATCGCGTCGGCTCTGCCTGCCGCCGACCTTCTTCGCGGCCTGCACGACCGACGCCATACGGCATAGTGCGAAGCATGGTCCGATGATATGACATATGTCAAGATGGGTCTCGCGGAGGCGGGCCGGTTGGTGGCTGTCCATCGGCGTCGCAACCAGGACCTCATTGGAATTGGCTCTACTATCCTGATGTTGCTCAGGAAATCGGGCCCGAGGTGGGGGCCCGATCGGCGCCGATCCGGACCCCGGCCAGGCGGCTGTTTTGCCAGCAAGTTCAACTTCTTTCCTCGCGTTCGGGGTGGAATCCCGATTGCGCTCTGACGCACAACTGCGCCACTGGTGCGACTGCGAGGGATTATACCGCGGGACCGGGCGTTCGCTCGGCGTCGCCGAGGGTCGTGGATTGTGCGGTCCTGACGACCAGCGCCATCACACCGGCAGTGATGTAGAAGGCACCCCCCACGATCATCGCGCTGTCGAATCCTCCAGACGTGCTTCGCAGCCAGCCGAACATCAGCGGGCCGAGGAAACCGCCCAGATTACCGATCCCGTTGGCGACCGCCATGCCAGCGCCGGCGGCTCCCTTCGGCAACACGTCCGCCACCATGGTCCAGTAGATGGTGATCCGCCCAAACCACAGGCCCGTGGTCATCGTCAGACAGACCAACAGGACGAGGTTCTGGTTGCCGCCGAACACGCCCGCGCCGCACATGAACACGCCCGCCAGCACGGTGGCCACTACGAGGTGCCACCAGCGTTCCTGGAACTTGTCCGAACTCGCGAAGATGATGAACGCCATGGCGATGCTGACGACGTAGGGGATGGCGGCCAGTTGCCCCGCCATCCCGATGCTGCGGCCGCTCTCCACGAGCACCGTCGGCAACCAGTAGGTGACTCCCAGAGCGCCGTAAGTCCAAGCAGGTTGTAGACGGAGAGAATCAGGACTGTCGGGTGCCAGATGTTCTTGAACCAATGCCGATCCGCAACCGGTGCTCGCAGCCAGCCCTGTAGGGTGAGGTCCAGCAAATTCTTGCCCAGCCTCGCAACGCATCCCGCCCTCGATCGGCGTCAGAGGATTGCCCCCTGGGCGAGCAGCGTCGCCCTGAGCGAAGCAATGTCCAAGGTCCTGGGGCTGCAATTGCCGGCGGCGGCGAGAGCGGCGGCGGTTCCGGCGGCCTGTCCCATGGCCATGCAGGTTCCCGTGATCCGCGCGCTCGCCAAGGCCCGGCGTTCGGCGGAGATGCAGCGACCGGCGACCAGGATGCCATCGGTCCCCATCGGCACCAGCGCGCGATAGGGAATGCCGTAGGCTTGGCGGACATGCTCGGTCCCGTCCAGGCTGGCGCCGTGCGGGTCGTGGCTGTCCATCGGGAAGCCACCGAGTGCAATGGCGTCGTCGAAATTCCGCCCCTGGCGGATATCATCGTCCTTGAGTTCGTAAAGACCGAGGATGCGGCGGCTCTCGCGTACCCCGACACAGGCGGCGGTCGCGGAGAGGAAGACGGCCTCGCAGCCCGGCACATAGCGCCGGAAGAAGCTCACTCCCTCCAGAACCTGGCGGCGCAACGCGATTTCAGCTGCGGCCAGTTGCTCCGCGCTGGTGCCGTTCGTGGCATAGCGGGTCAGATTGATGACCGCCTCGGACTGCGCGACGACACCGGCGAAATGCAGCTCGTTACGCTCGACGGAAAGCACCTTGTCGGCGAACGCACGCCTCAACTCGGGGCCGAAGCCCCAGAGATTGACGTACGGCTCGCCGCGGAGCTGTTCGACCGGCACACCCAGCTTGAAGCAGCTGGCGCTCGCATCCACGAAATCGAGCAAGCGCGCATAGTCGATGCCGCCGATCTTGAACAGCAGGCTGGCCGGCTGCACGTCGTCGTCGGGCCGGGACAACATCGGGCAGCCGGCCAACGCCGCGGCATCGGCGTCGCCGCTGCAATCGATCAGCACCCGGGCCGTATAGGCGATGCGGCCCGACTTGTTCTCGACGATGACGCCACTCACCGCGCGCTCATCGCGCAGTACAGCACAAACCGGGGTGAACAGGCGGACGGCAACGCCGGCTTCCGCCACCCAGGCGGCCACCACCGATTTGAATGCCTCATGGTTCACCGGTACGCGAAAGTGTGTATAGCCGGTGTCGTCGCGGACATGGCCCGGCGAGGCACCAGCGGCCATGAGGCGCCGCACCAGCTCTTCCGGCAGTCCCCCGACGATGGGCGCGCCGCCGCCATCGAACCATCCCGCGCTGTGTTCGAGGAGCTGCGTGGCGATATTGCCACCAAGAAAGCCCGAGCGTTCCAGCAGCAACACTTTGGCACCGTTGCGAGCCGCGGCGACCGCGGCAACCATGCCGGCGGTGCCGCCACCCGCCACGATCACCGTGTAGTCGTCAATGACCGGGATCTCGCGCGCCGGCTCGACCATCGTTCGCATCGATTGCCTCCACAATCCCGCCTCGGCTGTTGACACAAAACGGGATAGCTGTCCACAATGCGGGACATAAAAGTCCGTCTGTGACCCCTTTGGGCACATCACGAAAAATAGGGAGTCGTCATGGCCGCCATCGAACGTCCGACACAAGTCCCCCGCGCGCATGCTTTCGTCCGCCTGATCGGCGGCGGACTGGCGGTGCTCTCGCTGCTGGCGGTCGCACCGCAGCGGGCAGCGGCGGTCGAGTTGTCGCTATGGACCAACCTTACCACGGCCGGGCAGGCCACGGTGATCCAGAAGCAGGCCAATGCCTGCGCGGCTCAGCAACCCGGCGTGACGATCAAGTTCGAGACGGTGCCGTTCGACTCCATGTACACCCGGCTGATCACCGCGATGCGCCGCGGCGATCCGCCCAACCTGATGAACACGCTCGAAGGCCCGGTCGCCTTCATGCAGGCGAAGGGCGGGCTGGTGCCGGTCACCGACACGGTGCAGGCGCTTGGGCGCGACGATTTCATCGCCTCCTATCTGCAGGCCGTGTCCAAGGACGGGGATGTGTGGGGTCTGCCGGATTGGGCGCTCCATCAGGAAGTCTGGTATCGCAAGGACCTGTTCGCCCAGGCCGGGCTCGCGGTTCCGCAATCCTGGGACCAGTTGCTGGCGGCGGCGAAAGCGCTGACCAAGCCGGCGGACGGCGGCAAGCCGGCGCAATACGGATTTGCCGTGCCGATGGGACGCGCTCTGGTGGCGCCGCAGACCTTCTTCCAGTTCTTCTACTCCGCCGGCGGCACGATCATGGACCCCAAGACGGGCGACTACGCCTTCGGCGACGAGAAGCCCCTGGCGGTCAAGACGCTCACCTTCATGCTCGAGCTATACAAGGCCGCCTCGCCGCCGGCGAGCGTGGAGTGGTCCTGGACCGAATACCGCACCGCCTTCGTCAAGGGCCTGGTGGCGATGACGAATGAGTGGGGCGCCGTCGTGCAGATGGCGGTGGAGCAGAACCCGCAGATCTTGGATCAGATCGGCGTATTCCCCTTCCCGAGCCCGGTTGCCGGGCAGCCGCCGGCGGCGTCCTTGTCGGGCGGATATTATTACCTCGTCGGGAAATCCACGCCCGAGAAGGTCGCGGCAGCGAAGACCCTGCTGAAATGCCTGTACAACCCCGCCATGGTTGGCGAGCGGGCGGCATCGCGGCCGATTTTCGCCATTCCGGCGACCAAGAGCGGCTACGCCAGCAAGGAATACGCGGACAACCCGATGGTGAAGCGCTTCAAGCCGGAACTCGACATCATCTTCAACCAGGTGATGCCGCATTGGTATCGCTACGGCATGGAGGGTGGGCTCAACCCGCTCGCCGGTCAGATCGAAGCGACGACTTTCATCGGCGACGCGATCCAGAATGCCGCGCTGGGCAAGATCACCCCCGACGCGGCGGTGACGCAGATGGATGAACAGCTTCGCTTCCAGGCGGAAATGCTGGCCCACTGAACCGCGTTCCGGCAAAGGCGGCCACCGTGCCAAGATCAATGGCGGCGACGATGGGGGGGCCGCGATCCCCATCGCGCCCGTCGGCGTGGCGGCTGATTCCCGGCCGCCAGGCACGGACAGGACTGCTCTTCGTGTTGCCGAGCGTCGTCCTCCTGCTGGCCCTGGTCGCCTATCCGGTGCTGGACACCCTGCGGCTGACTGTCTTTACCGTCGATTTCGCCACCGATCGGGAGCGCTTTGTCGGCCTGGCCAA
>CAZJZM010000086.1:0-4250 GCA_964550485.1 Microcaldota archaeon
AGAACGAGCCTTTCGCAGTGGTATTTGCAGGAATAGGGCTCATGAACGACGACGCAACCTACTTCATCAACGAGTTCAGGAAGACAGGAGCTCTTGCAAGAACTGTCGCATTCATCAACCTTGCAAACGATCCAAGCATAGAGAGAATCCTTACCCCAAGGCTCGCGCTCACGACTGCGGAGTTCCTAGCATTCGAGAAAGGAATGCACGTACTGGTAATACTCACTGACATGACCAACTACGCCGAAGCACTGAGAGAACTTTCGAGCGCAAGGGAAGAGGTGCCTGGAAGGAGAGGATACCCTGGTTACATGTACACCGACTTCGCGAGCTTGTACGAAAGGGCAGGAGTAGTGAAGGGGAAGAAGGGAACCATAACCCAGCTAGACATACTCACAATGCCCAGCGACGACGTGACCCACCCGATTCCTGACTTAACAGGTTACATCACCGAAGGCCAGATCTACGTAAGCAGGGAGCTGAAGAACAGGGGAATCTACCCGCCGATCACTCCATTGGGATCGCTCTCAAGGCTGATGAACAACGGAATTGGAAAAGGAAAGACAAGAGAGGACCACAGGGGAGTTGCCGACCAACTTTATGGCGCATACGCAAGGGCGCAGGATGCAAAGAGCCTGAGTTCAATAGTCGGAGCAGAAGCACTCTCAGAAAGCGACAAGAGATACCTCAAGTTCGGAGACGAGTTCGAAAAGAGATTCATCGGACAGGGCTTCTACGAAAAGAGGACGATCGAAGAGACACTTTCAATAGGATGGGATCTCCTTTCATCGCTTCCCGAAACAGAACTCACCAGAATCAAGGAGGAATATGTAAAGAAATACTACAAGAAGAAGGAGTAATATGGCGCAGAGAATAAATCCCACAAGGATGAACCTCATAGACATAAGGCGGAGGACGCGAATGGCTAGGAGAGGCTATACCATCCTCAAGAAGAAGAGGGAAGTCCTGGTGCTCGAGTTTCTCAGGCTGCTCAAGAGCGCCGGAAAGGATAGGGACTACATGTACGAAGTCCTCCAGAGGGCATACAAGACACTCGGGATGGCATACGCCTATGTGGGAAACTTCGAACTCGAGGAAGCGGCAAACCACGTCAAGGAGATAGAACCGATAGGAATCTCAGTCAGGAACATCATGGGAGTCAAGGTGCCCGAAGTGGAGAAGGGAGCAAAACACAATGAAGAGTTCCTTGGAATGCTTCTTGCAAGCGTGGCTGTCGACGACATAAATTCATCTTTCACGGAAGCGGTGGACGCAATAATAGATGCCGCGCAGAGGGAACAGGGACTCAAGAGGATAGTTCTTGAAGTAGAGAAAACAAAGAGAAGGGTCAACGCGCTTGACTACATAGTAATTCCCAGATATAACAGCCAGGCAAAGTACATCTCAAGCAGGTTGGAGGAAATAGACAGGGACACTTTCTCCGCACTGAAGCACGTGAAGAAGAGGCTTGCAAAATCTAATTCTTAAACATAGAAAATTACGGAACATTTAATTAACACAACATCTAATTCTAAGTGATGGGAAAATGGCTAATACAGTACTGTACGAAATTATAATTTTGATAATCATACTAATTATGCTTGTCTACTTCGGAAAACGCAGGAAGTCAGCGTCTCATGTAGTTAGGCCTTATCAAACATACTAGTTTGATTATGGCGGTTGCATTAAAAACGTGATAAACATGGAGAAATGGAGAAAAAACATTTTGGAACATCATTTGGATACGGCGCTCATAGCGCTCGAGTTAGTTCTGAGCGTGATATTCGTTTTAGTGGGATATCTTACGGGCAACATATACTTCAGGGGAGTTGGGGTTGGATTGGTAATCGCTTGGGTGACAAGTGCGATAGCCTATTTACTCAAAAAGAAAATGGTAAAGTCCTGAGCAACGAAGAGCGTGCAGCATTCACTCTCCAGTCTGAAGGCAACGGTTTCTCTGCCACTGGAGCAATGAACAGAGGCATCCTGAAGGTTAATATATTTGAATAATCATACAACGAATATCAATATTCGGATGATTTGATGGAAAACATGAAAAACAAGCCAAGGATTAGCAAATGGATAGGCGGAGGTTACCTTCTTCTCTTCCTTTTGATAGTGGTTATTTACGTTGCAATAGGCCTCTGGAGTGGCGTTTTCAATTACTTAGTAGCTGGAATCATCTACAACATAGCGATGCTCTGCGCCATAGTCCTCATAGGTGTTACCGTATACTGCCTCTACAACACTTCATACGTAGTCAAAGACGACTCTCTGCATTCTGGGTCACCATTTGCAACAATGAACATAAGCTTGCAAGATATAGAAACAATTGAGCAGACAAGAATCCCATTTTACTTCAAGGGATGGGGCGCAAGCCTTTATTCCGGCAGATTCTACATACCTGCAGTTGGCTGGGCAAGAGTGATAATAACCAACCTGACTGACGGTGTGCTGATAACAGGCAAGGATGGAAGGCATTATCTCATCACGCCATCCGACCCTGCAGAGTTCGTAAAGCAGATACATCCTACCGAAGCACCACATGTTTCCCACGTTCCACATGCTCCAAAACGCAAGCGACACACCACACCCACTTCGGTGGAAGAATGACCAATGCCTGCCTGTTCAGCGGCGGGAAGGACTCAACGCTCGCCCTTCACAAGGCGGTGGAAGCCGGTGCAAAGATAGACCTGCTCATCACGATGCTTCCCGAAAACAAGGAAAGCTACATGTTCCATTATCCTAACCTAAGGTTCACCACTCTCCAAGCGGAGGCGATGGGAATCAAGCACGTCTTTGTGGATACAAAGGGGAAGAAAGAGGAAGAATTGAAGGATCTGGAGAACGCCTTCAAGAAATTCAATGTCAAAATGATAGTGACCGGTGCGACCTACAGCAAATACCAAGCCGACAGGATCGGTAAGATAGCTGAGAAGCTCGGAATTGACAACATGGCGCCGCTCTGGCACATAGAACCTCTTGATGAACTCAACGAGCTATCAGAAAAATTCGAGGCCATAATAGCAGCAGTCTCGGCAGAGGGCTTCGACGATTCCTTCCTGGGAAAGAGGATAGACCAGGAGATGATAAACAAGCTGATCCTGCTCAACCAGAAATACAACATAAACATGCTCTTCGAGGGAGGCGAAGCCGAGAGCTTTGTCCTGAACGCGCCACTCTTCAAAAAGAGGATAAAGGTAAACAAGGCAAAGAAGGAATGGAACGGGACTAGGGGCACCTACATGATAGAGGATGCTGAACTGGTCAGTAAATCTCAATAATCTAGACGCGTATTTGGATTGTTTCTACCGGTACGGACTTTCCTTGTTTCTTCAAAGATTCTAAATAAGCCTGTATCGCTTCCCGCACATTCTTCATAAGTTCTTTCTTGGTTTTTCCTTCTGTCGCACAGCCTGGGAGATCAGGAACTTTACCTATGTATATTCCATCTCCATCTTTTTCTATTATCACTCTAAATTTCATAAGTATCTATATCTAGATAAGTAGTCAACATATAATTTATTTAGCTTTCAGAAAGTAGTTGATTAATATCTCTAAATTATACAAAATCTGTATAAAACTGCTAAATTTATCAACACTGCCTCAATACTAATCCTTCCAAAAGCTTTTTATATCTAATTACCTAAGTTATATTATAATATAACCTTGGTAAAAGCATGGAAACGCCAATAGCCAACACTCTCGGAAGAAGGGAATTCGTTTTGCTAGCGGAGCTCCAGGACAAATTGGTTGAGAGTCTATATGCATTGGGCCAGGAATTCGTCCTGCATGGAGGCACCGCCATATGGAGGTGCTATTCCGGAAACAGGTTCTCCTATGATGTGGATGGCTACGCTACTCCCGAAGGAGGAAGGCTGATACGGGAAGGGCTCACCTGGAAGCTCTCAAGAGTGGGAGCCAGGCTCGACAAGTTCAGCCAGACTGGAGGTTTTATCGTGATTACAGTCTCCGATGGTGAGACAAAACTGAAAGTCGAGATAAAGGAAAGGGAAAAGGTTCCCAAATCAGTGGTCAGGGAATACGAAAGGGCAAACGGTACCATAATGAACGTCCTGACGCTCACAGCAGAGGAATTCATAATAGAAAAAATGGGAACCTACAACAACAGGAGATTTGTTAGGGACCTTTATGACATATACCACCTCATGTCCTACGCGAAGATGACAAAGGAACTCAAGTCCAAGCTCAGGCGCTTCCTGAAGGAGATCAAAGAGCCCCTGAACGAG
>CAZJZM010000087.1:0-3521 GCA_964550485.1 Microcaldota archaeon
GTAATTTTATGAAAAACAACAACATTTTTCTCTCGATAACTGCGCTGCTGTTTATACTAGTAGGAGTGCCTCTGGCAAACGCGGCATCAACAGGCACGTACACGTTCAACACCGGATTCGGACCTTCGGGCACTTTCATTGCAAATTCAACTTATTCATCCAGTGGCTCTGTCTGGATTCCTCTAACAACCCCTCCCCAGGGAGCGTCCAATGGAAATCCTTTATCCTGCGTCCTAGAGGGAGTTTACAACGGAAACAATTACCTAGGCTATGAAATACAGTGTGTAACCCCTACCGGAATCTATACTTATTTCCCAAGCACAATTAACGGGCAGATGGGCTGGACAAGCAATCTTTACAATGGAGCGGTTCCGGGATCATCGGGGAACAATCCCCTATCCTGTGTACTTGTAAACGGACAGTCAACCCAGGCACAGAATGTACTCTGTGCCACTTCAAGCGGAACCTACATCATAAGCGCATCAGCTCCTAACGGATGGACCCAGGTGGGCCAACCAGTTCCAGGTGCATCTTCAGGGAATCAAATCTCATGTGTCTCAGAAAACTACAGCAACTCCGATTATGTTCAATGTTTCACTTCTTCAGGTACGTACACATTAGCCACCTCATTCCCACTAGGTGGAGGATCGCAAAGCGCATCAACAGGATGGACGCTCATAACAAATGACCCGGCCTCTTCAGGAGGCCCGCTCTCATGTACTCTCGGCGGAGTATATGTAGGTAGCACTTATTACGGATACAATGTACAGTGTGTAGGGCTTAACGGCGTCTACACCTATTATCCTTCAACGCTCTCCGGAGCAGGAGTAACGGAAGGTTGGACGGGCGCATCATCTTCAAATACGCCTCCGGGAACTTCAAGCGGCAACCCGATCTCATGTTCCCTTGTCTATGGACTGCCTGTCTCCAATCTGGTCTGTACCACCACAAGCGGAACCTATTCGACACCCGCAACAAATCCAGGCACATGGAGCAACATAGGAAATCCGACTCCCGGACTCGCTTCAGGAGTCCCACTCTCATGTCTTTCAGAGGACTATAATAATAACTATTATATACAGTGCTTCACAACAGCGCAGCAGGCAGCGCAGTACTCACTCACAGAATCGGCGAGCCCGAGCAACGGAGGAACAGTTTCTCCCGGGACAGGAACATTCAACCAGGGAAGCCAGGTAACAATCTCCGAGACTCCATCAACAGGCTACACCTTCACAGGCTGGTCAGGATCAGGATCGGGAAGCTACACAGGATCAAATCCTTCACAATCAATCACAATAAATAATGCTGTAACTGAAGTAGCAAACTATCAGACAACCCAGTATGCACTCACAGTAAACAACAACGGCTGCACAAGCGTAACAGGCGCAGGAACCTACAACTACGGCTCAGTCCAACCTTTCTCGGTAGTAGTTCCATCAGGCTACACCTTCAACGGATGGACGGGATCTGGAACTGGTAGTTACACAGGAAGTGAAACCTTCCAGTCGGTGACAATGAATAATGCAATAACCGAGACCGCAACATGCACCGCACCTTCACAATACACATTGACCGAGTCCGCAAGCCCTTCTGCAGGAGGAACAGTCTCCCCCGGATCGGGCTCATACGCCGCAGGAACGCAGGTAACAATCTCCGAAACGCCAGCAACGGGATACCTCTTTGAGCAATGGGATTGCAACGGAAGCGTCCAGTGCCCATTGGGAGCCCAGTCCTCATTCTCATTCACTGTGACAGGCTCAGCCTCAATCACCGCTGAATACAATCCAATTGTCTACCTAATAACAACCTACTCAAACCCTACCAACGGAGGAACGGTGACAGGCGGAGAGCAAGGCTACGACTACGGCCAGACCGCGACAATCTCCGAGACGCCTGCGGCAGGCTATACCTTCACCGGATGGTCATGCAACGGAAGCGTCCAATGCCCTTCAGGAACCCAGTCCTCTTTCACTTTCACTGTGACCGGCACAGCTTCAATAACTGCAGAGTATCAACTAAGTACTTATTCACTCACTGAATCCGCAAATCCTTCAGTTGGAGGAACAGTTTCTCCCGGATCGGGAACCTACAACTACGGAACCCAGGTAACAATCTCCGAGACTCCCGCAACAGGTTACACCTTCACTTCATGGACGGGAACAGGAACCGGAAGTTACACAGGCACAAACCCCTCTCAGTCGATCACAATAGACAGTGCTGTAACAGAAACCGCAAACTTCCAAGTTTCACAGGAAGTCCTCACGCTAGTCAACAACGGCTGCACGAGTGTCAGCGGTGCAGGAACCTACAACTACGGTTCGTCCCAAACATTTTCGGTCATAGTCCCAAGTGGCTACACCTTCAACGGATGGACAGGATCTGGCACAGGCAGTTACACCGGCAGTTCAACATCACAATCAATAACAATGGACAACACGATAACAGAAACCGCAACATGTTCTGCCATACCCACGTACCAATTTAGCGAATCGGCAAACCCTACCAACGGAGGGACAGTCTCTCCCGGATCAGGTTCATACGCAGCAGGAACCCAGATAACAATTTCTGAGACTCCTGCAACAGGATATACCTTCGTCTCATGGAATGGAATCGGCGCAGGCAGTTACACCGGCAGTGCAACATCACAATCAATAACAATAAACAACGCGATAACAGAAACCGCAAACTTCCAAGTTTCACAGGAAGTCCTCACGCTAGTCAACAACGGCTGCACGAGTGTCAGCGGTGCAGGAACCTACAACTACGGTTCGTCCCAAACATTTTCGGTCATAGTCCCAAGTGGCTACACCTTCAACGGATGGACAGGATCTGGCACAGGCAGTTACACCGGCAGTTCAACATCACAATCAATAACAATGGACAACACGATAACAGAAACCGCAACATGTTCTGCCATACCCACGTACCAATTTAGCGAATCGGCAAACCCTACCAACGGAGGGACAGTCTCTCCCGGATCAGGTTCATACGCAGCAGGAACCCCGGTAACAATCACCGAGACACCTGCGACGGGTTACACCTTCACTTCATGGACAGGAACGGGAACGGGTTCATACTCAGGAACAAGTTCATCCAACACGATCACAATCGACAACGCAATAACCGAGGTCGCAAACTTCCAGATAAATTCTTACTCGGTAACCACATCGGCAAGTCCAACGGGCGCAGGAACTGTAACAGGAGCAGGCAGTTATAACTACGGCCAGACAGCAACAATCACCGAGACACCAACAGCAGGGAATACCCTCACCGGATGGACCTGCACGGGAAGTGCTGCGTCTGCATGCCCTTCTGGAACGCAGACCTCATTCACTTTCACTGTGACCAGTGCTGCATCAGTAACCGCAAACTACGGAGTGAACACTTACTCATTTACTGAATCTGCAAGTCCTTCGGCAGGAGGAACAGTTTCGCCGGGAAGCGGAACATACAATTATGGTTCCAAGGTAACAATCACCGAGACACCTGCGACGGGTTACACCTTCACTTCATGGACAGGA
>CAZJZM010000087.1:3621-4229 GCA_964550485.1 Microcaldota archaeon
ACACGATCACAATCGACAACGCAATAACCGAGGTCGCAAACTTCCAGATAAATTCATACTCAGTAACAACATCAACAAATCCAACTGGCGCAGGAACCGTAACTGGTGCTGGCAGTTATAATTACGGTCAGACGGCAACAATCTCCGAGACATCAACAGCAGGAAACACCCTTACCGGATGGACCTGCACCGGAAGTGCCGCATCTGCATGCCCTTCAGGAACCCCGACTTCATTTACTTTCACCGTAACAAGTGCCGCAACAATAACTGCAAAGTATCAGGTCAACTCATATTCATTCACCGAATCGGCAAATCCATCAGCGGGAGGAACAGTCTCCCCAGGATCGGGAACCTACAACTACGGAACCCAGATAACAATCTCTGAAACCCCTGCAACAGGATACACATTCACCTCGTGGACCGGAACTGGCGCAGGCGCGTACACAGGAAATGCGGTATCCCAGTCAATCACAATCGACAACGCAGTGACAGAAATCGCAAACTTCCAGATAAACCAGTACGCACTCACAGTAAATAACAACGGCTGCACAAGTGTCAGCGGCGCAGGAACCTACAACTACGGTACATCCCAAACATTCTCCGTAGTA
>CAZJZM010000088.1:0-4199 GCA_964550485.1 Microcaldota archaeon
TCTACCAATATCCTTTGGTAAGTGCTACCAAAGAGACAGAAGAACGCCGAGTCCACTCAACTCATTCTGAGATGGATGGGAATCCATTCAACCCATCTACTTGTATACGCCGAGTTCACTCTTATTCCACGAGAAAGTGGGTTTGAATCTTATAACTGAGCGGATATCTACCCCTACAATTTGACATAAATGCTAATATTTATAAATGTGTAGGGGTAAGTATTACCATGGTAAATATAAGAGAAAGAAAATACGGCAACAAAAAGTACTACTACCTTGAGCACTCATTTAGGCTTAATGGAACCGTTATTAAAAAAGATAAATATCTGGGAAGTTATATCCCAAAAGATCTAGATAAAATAAAAAGTGATTTTCTTACGCAGATTTACACTCAAAAATGGTATCTATCATTAAACAAAATAAAGACAGCCTATAAAAAAGACATAGGTTCTGCAACTTCTTCTGAAAAGGATAAAGAAATTGAAGGATTTATGATTAAGTTTACTTACGATACTCAAAAAATAGAAGGGTCGACACTAACTTTGAAAGAAACTGCCAACTTATTACAGCACGGAGTAACCCCTTCCGATAAACCTTCCAGGGATGTTAAGGAAGCAGAAGCACATTCGAATATTTTTTATAATATGTTGAAGTATCAAAGAGACTTAACTCTACAATTAATCTTGGAATGGCATCATACTCTTTTCGAGAATACAAAGAAAGACATAGCAGGAAAAATACGTACAAGACAGGTTTGGATATATGGCAGTAAATTTGTACCTCCTAGCCCAGTAGAAGTCATGCCATTACTTGACGATTTCTTTAGCTGGTATAATAAAAACAAAATGAAAATGCATCCGGTCGAATTAGCTGCCGTCGCACATCTCAAATTCGTCACAATACATCCATTTATAGATGGAAACGGAAGGCTATCACGACTTGTTATGAACTTTATTTTAAATAAATTCGGATATCCAATGCTCAACATATCTTACAAAAATCGTATAGGCTATTACAATGCCTTAGAAAGAGCGCAAGTCAAGAAAATTAATTCGATATTTGTGTTGTGGTTCTTTAGAAGATATATAAAGGAATATCAAAGGTATCTAAAAACATGAAGATATTATTCTTATGTAAGGGAAATGCCGAAAGAAGCATCATTAACAGAAGAACTTAGAGGTATAGACCCAAAAACTAAGAACTCGAGGTTCTTAAAGTTTATTAAAATTTACGATCACTTCTCTAACGAAATGGTAGATATTTCACTGATGTTAGACCAGCTAAGACCTAAATTTGAAGTAGTTCCGTTATTCAGAATATAAGTTATAGCAAACTACTACAAAGAGTTACAATCAACGTCCATCAGCCCACTTTGTCATTGTAAATCCAAATCGCTTTACGCCCCTCCTCCGCCGAGTCCATTACACGTTTTGGTGGTGACACGTAACGTCAAATCAAAGTTCCTTTACGGCAGGAACTTCTCCCTGTTTATCAGCCTTGGTGACATGAGGATGAGGCTGAGAGCCACAACCGCTATTATTGCTCCCTGAACGATTTCCACGACTATCGCCGTGTTATAAGAAAGAATGAAAGGTATGAAGTAACCTGGGAGAACTCCAACAAGGCCAAGCGAAATTGCCAATGGCTGGTTTCCCCCACTTCTTGACTTCTGGAGAGAGCTGAAGATCATCATCATTGTTATGATGAAAGCCACCGTTGACACCGCTATAAGTGCGCCGATTCCCAGAATCACCAGCATTGTTGAAAGATAGGTTGTTCCAAATTGCACAAAGGAATACAGCAGGTTCAATGTTCCGAAGATCAGCAAATAAGCCCCTGCTATTAACAAGGCGGCCTTCAGGTATCGTGTATATATGCGACGCTGGGTCATCCCCAACGATAGAAGGTACTCAAGTACACCGTTGTCCTTATCGTAAACGAACAGAATGACCATTGGGGTTGTCAGCATCATCATCGGCAGCACGCTGAATGGGACTGCGAGCAGCGGTACACCCAGCGCGTTGTTTCCTCCTATCGGAGTTTTCATGTCCATGCTGGCATTTATGCTATGATTTGAAGAGTTTGAATATATTGAAAGGTTGACATAGGTGGGATTGAGGAAGAAGAGCACTCCAAACCCTATGATTATCGCTATTGCAATGTAGAACTTATTGATGCCCAAGGCCCTCTTTGCAGTAACTATTACCTGATTTTCCCTCAACTCTGTGTTCTTGCTTTCGTTTTGCGGTTTTGTCATTACTTGCCACCATCACCAAACAGTTCCTGAAGGGGGTTGTCGAGCTCCCTCATCTCCGTAACAAGTATGCCCTTCTCAACTATCTTTTTCAGGGCGAGGCCTGCCTCCTTCGGCTTTGATACGTTGAGCACGTAGTAGCCGTTGCTGTCCTTCTTGGCGTCAACAATCTTCGTGATGTCCTTGGAAGCCTTTATCCCCACCCTGTAGCTTTTTGATCGGACATTCGCAATCTTGTCAAACAGCGCCAGCTTGCCATCCTTTATCAGTATGAGATTCATGCCTATGTCAGTGGCTTCGTAAAGATTGTGCGAAGAATAAAGTATCAGCTTATCCTTGCTAATCTTCAGTATGAGGTCCCTTATCTCCTTAGAAAGGCCGGGATCGAGGTTTGCAGTCGGTTCATCAAGCAGGTAGACATCCCTATCCTTGAGGAAGACCTTTGCTATCGACACCCTCTTCTTCTGACCCTGTGAAAGATCTGAGACTCTCTTGTCTCGTAGTCCATGGAGGCCTAGCAGATCGATTGCCTTTTCCGGATCTCCCCCTTCCATCCCTGCATAGAACCTAAGCGCATTGTATACGGTCATCTCCTCCGGAAGCGCGTTGTAGTGTGAGAGGTAGTTTATGTCACCCCTGACTGCGTTCGACGAATTTATGTCCTTTCCATCAAGAAGTATTCTGCCTGATATGGGTTCTATTATGCCTGCTATGGTCCTAAAAAGCGTAGTCTTTCCCGCACCATTAGGCCCAAGTACAACATATACGGATGATTCCTTCACAGTAAAACTGATATTATGCAACACCGGTTTACCGTTGTAGCCTGAGTTAACATTATCCAATTCAAGTGTATGCAAAAAGACTCCCAATGTAATAATATACTTACACAAATCTTTTAATAAGGTTGTATATACCTAATTCATCCACTTATATACGTCTAGTTCACTTAACTTTGAATATCAAATCACGTGTTAATATGATGATAAACGTAAAAGTAACTGCAAATTCCAAAGTTGAAACCGTAAAGCAGGTAGGTCCTTCTGACTATGTAATCAAAGTCAGAGAAAAAGCAGTCGAAGGCCGTGCAAATGCTGCAGTGATTGCTCTTCTTTCTTCCCATTTCAATGTTAAAAAGTCCTGCGTCTCGATAATAAAAGGGACAAAGAGCAGGGCAAAGACGATAGAGATCTTAAATTCCACCTAATTATTTTTGTCGAAAATCCGACTGCATCACGCATCAAAATATATTTGCATGCCTTTGTATAGATAATAAAGGTGTGTATATGGAGACCATGGATGCCATACTGGGCAGGCGGGCAATTAGAGAATATGAAAACAAGCATGTTCCCGAAGAGCTGATCAACAGCATACTAAAGGCTGGCGCAATGGCTCCTTCGGCGATGGACACAAGGCCTTGCCGTTTCATAGTGATAACCAACCAGGATGCGATAAGGAAGCTTTCCGACAGAGTAAAGGAGAGAACAAGCTTGATTACTGGCATGAGTGAAAGAACAGCAAAGAGGCTGCAATCAAAGGAGGATACAATATTTTATGGCGCACCTCTCCTGATTCTCGTAGCTGCCGAGAAAACAAAATGGTCTCCCATAGACTGCGCGCTCGCAGCCCAGAACATGATGCTGCGGGCATACGATCTCGGGCTGGGAAGCTGTTTCATAGGTTTTGCCGACGTTCTGAAAGACGACCGTGAAACCCTAAGAAACCTTGGCGTAGGCGATTCGCAGGAGCTATACTGTCCGTTAATATTTGGCTATCCTAAAAATCGGCCAGAACCGAAGGATAAAGAAGCAGTCGTTGAGAAAAGGATAAGGTAATGGCGTTTATGCTATCAAATACTTGTCAAACGCACAGTTCGGCTAACACCGCACCATACCTGTTTACTTTAAATGTCTAATGTAACAACCAATCTAAGGAAACAGGCGACGTT
>CAZJZM010000089.1:0-4172 GCA_964550485.1 Microcaldota archaeon
CCGAAATGGAATTCGAAGAGAGGCCCAACGAGGCATTCGTTCTTTTCACTATGGACAAGACCGAACCAGGCGCGTTCAACTTTCCTCTTTACAGACTCTTCTGCGAAGCCACCGCAAACACCGGATTGATACTTAATCCCACTCTCTCCAACGGGGTGAAGATCACCGTGATGGACGTTATGGAGAACAAGAAGGCGGAGTTCGAGGTACCGAAGGACAACTTTGTCCTGGCCGCAGTCCTAATGTATCCCGGCAGATATGTGGTAGACACAATCAAGAACAGCGAAGGACCCATACTTGCCGCGACAACAGACAGGCTGCATAACGTTGCAGGGACCTATGTGGGTAAAGACGATCCTGCCGCAATAATGAGGCTGCAGAAACACTTCCCAGCAACAGAAGAAGCCTGCTCAGTATTCAAGACAGCGCACTACGTTGCCGGAGACACGAGGGGAAGTCACCACATGCCGCTCATGCCCGTAAGGGTAAAGACTCCTGCCAGCAGCAATTTCTGTATACCTATAGTCAGCGCGGTGCTGTTCAGCGTACACAACGGGAAGTTCACCGCCCATCTTGACGCCTTCGATACTCCTGATTGGGACTTCTATAGGACCAAGGCCATGAAGAAGGTGGAGTACATGAGGGAACAGGGTTTTGTACATCCAGCCACTCTCATACCTGAGGAACTGGAATACAACAAGGGCTACGAGTCCATAATGTCTCAGGCAAGGAAACGATTCGCGTGATTCTACGCTAGACAAAGTATCACAATACTTCATAGGCAGCAAGCTCGGCAAGATAAAGGGAGTCGCACTCATACGCGTGGACATAAATGTCCCGGTCAAGGACGGGAAGATAGAAGGCAGCAACCTGAGACTCAGGGAATGTGCAAAAAGCATAGAGGCATATTCTAAAAATGGCATAATACCCATAATAATGAGCCACCAAGGCAGGCTGGGCGACGATGACTATCTTGAAAGCATGGAGCAGCATGCGGACGCGCTCAACTCATTCCTGAAGGATGTTACTGTGCTGTATTCCGATTCGCTTGCCGATGAGACGACAAGATCCAGAGCAGGAGCATTGAAACTAGGAGAAGCGCTTCTCCTGAAGAATCTCAGGAGCAATCCGGACGAAAAGAGGAAGTTTGAGAACAGAAACGAATTGGAGAATTGCAATCTGATAAAGGGACTTTCCTCCTCAGCAAGCTTCTTCATAAACGATGCGCCAGCCAACATGCACAGGGCAGACGCGTCACAGGTAGGATTCAGGAATCTCCTACCCTCCTATCTCGGAATCCTCATGGAAAAAGAGCTCAAGATCTTGGAAAAGGCAAAGGAGGATCTTGACAGCAGTAAAAAGACCCTGCTCATATTCGGAGGCAAGAAATGGGAGAAATTTAATTACATATACAAGATAGCAGGAAGGAAAAACGTCCGCGTCCTCTGCGGCGGCATACCTGGCCAATCGATATCATATGTAAAAAACAAGCCGCTGTTTAACAAGGCCAGCGAAGACTTCCTGCTTAAAACCGACACGCTCGATACTGCCATCAAGCTCTCAACCGAATTCGGCGAAAGGATAATCTCCCCGACCGACTTCATACTCGAAGGCGGGGAAAACGTCGGGCTCACGGACCTGAAAAAGCAGGACAAGACGATAATGGACATTGGCGACGAGACGATGAACTCCTTCTATGACGCCATAGACCAGTCGGAAGTGATAATCTATGCAGGACCGGTGGGGAGATTCGAGTACGGCTACGACCAGACCCGCAAGCTCATAAACAAGCTCATAGAAAGCGACGCAACCTCATACACGTTGGGAGGCAATTCAGTAGACTCCCTGCGCCATTACGGCCTGGAAGAAAAATACCTGGCTTCCAAAGGCACAATTGTCACGAGCGGAGGTTCAGGGCTGGCCCTCCTTTCAGATTCCGAGCTGCCAGCACTGGAAGTGTTCACGAGCTGACTGCAATTCATTCGACTTTCTCAAAAAGGTGCGCTCCCTTGCTTATTTTTCCCTTGAATCCCTCCCTGAAAACGCAATCGCCAATGCTCTTCATCTCGGTTCCGAGCATCTTCGATATCTTCTCGGAAGTGGAAGGTATGAAAGGATAGAGAAGAACGGAGGATATCCTTATCGATTCAAGAAGGTTGTACAGGACGTTTTCCAGCTCCTTGTCCTTAAGCTTCCAGGGCTCGGTCTTGTTCACGTAGGCATTGCAGCTTCTCACGAATTCCATTATCTTCTCGAGCGCTTCGTGGAGCTCGAGCCTATCGAGCCTGGCCTTTATCTCCTTGAGGTCCAGCTCCTCGCTCAGCTCCTTCTTTCCGGTGAACTCGGTGAATCCGGACTTCTCGACCAAGGTCAGCACCCTGTTCACCAGATTGCCCAAGCTGCCCAGCAATTCCTTATTGACCCTGTCCTTGAGCCCAGCCTCCGTGAAATCACTGTCCTCGAAGTTCGGACTGTCCCTTATGAAATAGTATCTCAATCCATCGGAGGTGTACTTTTCAATCATCTTCATTGGATCAACCACATTGCCTATGGACTTGCTCATCTTCTCCCCTTCAACGGTGAAATAGCCGTGCACGAAAAGCAGCTTCGGCAGGTCCAGCTTCGCAGATAGCAGCAGCGCTGGCCAATAAACGGCATGGAACCTGATTATCCCCTTGCCTATCACATGTACATCGGCTGGCCACCACTTCTCAAATTCCCTCTGGTCTTTTCCATAGCCTATCCCTGTCATATACACTGAAAGGGCGTCTAGCCAGACATACATAATCTGCGAGTTGTCACTCGGTACCGGTATTCCCCATCCGTGGGCCCTCTTTTCCGACCTCGATACACTGAAATCCTCAAGACCGGACTTTATGAAACTCAGTACTTCATTCTTCCTGGTTTCCGGTAAGACGACTAATTCATCAGACTCTATCAACTCCTCCAGCCTTTGCTGGTATTTCGAGAGCCTGAAGAAGTAGTTCTCCTCTTCTATCAGTTCGGGCTTTGTATGGTGCTCGGGGCATTTTCCCTCCACAAGCTCGCTATCTGTGTAAAACATCTCGCATCCAACGCAGTAAAGCCCCCTGTACGTCTTTTTGTATATATCTCCATTCGCTTCGCAGAGCTTCCAGAGCTTCTCCACCCCCGGCCAGTGCTCCTCCTTCAGGGAGGACCTAAGGAAAACATCATAGGAGAGGCCTATCTTCCCTGCCAGTTCCTTAAAGAGCTCGGCGTTCCTCTCGCAGAGCTCAGAGGTCGATATTCCAAGCGCCTCCGCGGCCTTGACATTCTTCAGGCTGTTCTCATCAGCTCCTGTAAGCAGGAGAACCTCGTCGCCAAGGAGCTTCCTGTATCTGGCAATGACGTCGGTTTGGACGAACTCCAGCGCATGGCCTATGTGCGGCGGAGCATTGACATACGGTATAGCCGTGGTTATATAGAATTTAGTCAAGATATTCACCTGAAACTGCCACTAAACCATTTTGCATGTATCCTTTTTATGCCTTTAGAAACTATATCCTTTTCCTACTGGAGGGATTGGAATGGATGAGATAGCTACAGCAGAACTCAGCGATAAGTTCCTCGAGTTCTTCAACGCTTATTATATTGACAAGATAAACGACATGTACCTTAGCTACCCGAAGACCAGGAGCCTCCTTGCAGACATCAAGGACCTCGAGAAGTTCGACAGCGACCTCGCCGAGGAGATGATAAACAACCCTGACAACGTCCTTCCTGCGGCAAGCGCGGCGCTCGCAAAGCTCAACCCTAATCCCAATGCAACCGAGACTGTCTACGCAAGATTCTTCGGATTAGAGGGCGCGCCATTGATACAGGATGTCGGTTCCGAATACATCGGAAAGATGCTCACTCTGGACTCCCTCTCTGTGAAGAGGTCAGAGATCATGCCAAGAGTCAGCCTGGGAGTCTTCAAATGCACCTTCTGTGGCACAGTGCTAAAGCTGAAGATAGACCGCGAGACGGTCATTGACCTTTGCCCACAATGCAAGAGAAGGTCGCTCAAACAGGACAATGCGGAATCGCACTTCACAAACCTGCAGAAGATAGCGGTCCAGGATCCGCTCGAGAAGCTCAAGGGAAGCACGCCAACATGGCAGCTGGAAGTCTGGCTTGAGGACGACCTTGTGAACACTGTAATTCCAGGA
>CAZJZM010000090.1:0-4167 GCA_964550485.1 Microcaldota archaeon
ACAGTATAAGCTTCATCCCGTCATTCTTGTAGATACGCGCCGGAAACATTGGTACTGTATTGTGTATTGCGGCTATTTGGGGGAAGTAATCGCTTTCCACCCTTCCTATGTTCTCCATCTTCAGCTTTTCTATTATGTAGCTGCCCGCCATCGCCCCCACCAACCCTACTCCTGGAAATGCCTCAAGAAGCGTATATCCCTTCAGGTTTTGTTCCTTTGTCAATTTTATCTGTATCATGAAATCAGCAGGATATAGCAGAAGCTTTGTCTATTTATTCTTTTCTCAACAAATCCGCCACTCCCTCTGATTTTCTTGATTATATTTTAATCTCGGAAACACGACGATAAATATAAAAGGGTATCTATCTCAGTTAATATCGGTGAATTGAATGGCAGAAAGAATTACAAGCGAAAGGGTTACCAGGCAAGACGGATATCTGTACTACCTGGGAAAGGATGGCTATGTCTGGAAGACGCCTATGAAGAACAACCCTCGAGGAAGAAAATCTAAGGAGGGAAGCGAGAAGGTAAAGAGAGCAGACGGTTACCTCTACTTCATAGACAAGAGCGGATACGTAGCAAGAACAAAGATGAATAGAAGAGGAAGAATGAGCAGAGGAAGGAGATAAAGACAATCCCTTTCCTTTAATTTGCTTTGGCATTTATTTTCTTTTTGCCTTTCCTTTTTTTCTATTCCTCTACCCTAATTTAATTAGAAGACCTCTATTTTGGGCCATTCGATCTGCTCTATCAAAACCTTTTCCGACGATCTTCCGACAAACCCTATCCTGCTCAAGACCAGCATCAGCAGGTTTAAGAACAGTATGATGGTGACGTAAAAGAAGTAGTCCGGAGTGCCGGTGCTGGTGGTGCTGAGGTATTCGTAGGAAAAGAAGAGTATCATGACAAAGAGTATCCCGCTGGAAACGAGGAACCTTCTTCCCGAATTGGAAAGGACAGTTACACTTGAGACAAATCCCGCAACGGCGAAGATGAGGCTGAGTATTATCACATCCGAGCTGTAGGTCAGCTGCCGGAGAAACTGGCGGACGCCCACCTGCCCTATCAGGGAAGTTATCAGGGCGAGCTGGGGATAGGTGTAATAGAAAATCATCAATGAGCTTGCCAGAAACAGAATCGAAGCGAGATAGGTGAACCTGTTCGGAGTCGAGGTGTTCTTCGTCCTGGACTCTGCGGCGTAGCCCAGGTCCTCAAGGCAGTACTGCTGCTTATGATATTCCACAAGGTCTGCGTAGCAGAACGGCCTTTTGCAGTAGGAGCATCGCGCATACGCACGCCTCCACGGATGGTTGAAGCACATGTCAGACTTTGAAAAATTAGCCATGGGGGGAGTTGCAGCTTCCGGTGCGGCTTGATTGGCCTGGCTCGAAACAAAAGTCTGCGCCCTGCCTTGCATCGCGTCCCTGTTTCCGCCAGTCTGCCGTTCTGCGGCGGGAATCCCGGAATCCAGAACGCCATTTTCAGCGATACGAAGCACCTATCATTCGAACTTGTGGGCAGCATTTCTCTCCGCGTCGCGTGCCTTCCTCTCGAATATTCCCCTGTGTTTAGCGCAGCTTATGCAGTAGTAAACCTTTCTCTTTGACATGAATCGCACGTTGCTCATGCTGCTTGGCTCGGTGCCGAATCTTATAATCTTCTCGTAGGAGATGCCCTTGCTTCTCGGCACCCTTCTTCCGCAACTGTCACAGACCACTTGTGATTCACTTCCTCGCATACAACAACCTCGCCGTTTGTAACATTTTTTACTACGAAAAGGTTAATAGACTGGTAGGTCATTATAAAATATATTCGGGCAGTGGTCACATGAAGATACTCGCTGTAAGCAACGTTGAAGGCTGCACCGACAGGATTGTCGATGCCTTTGAGGATTCGGAGGCGAGCATAGTCGCAAAGGAGGAGAGCGGAGGGCTCGAAGACCTTGAGGACAAGCTCTCCGGGGCCATGGGCAAGGGGATATACGAGTACGCGATAGTCATGGTAGATGACTACGTTGGTGCCACGGTGGCGTTCAATAAATTGAATAGCATACGAGCCGCCGTATGCGACTCGGCAGACGACCTTGAGCTTGCCATAAACAACAAGGTAAACGTCATAATAGTCAAGACTTCAACAAAGAAGCTCGACTACCTTGCGGACGGAATGATCCAGGAGAGCAGGCCAGAGAAGAAGGCCAAGCCCGAGAAGGCGCCCGAAGCCAAGAAGCCGGAGCAGCGGACTGCGAAGCAGGAGCCTGAAGAAGAAGACGAAGACGAGGAGGACGATTCTCCAAGATCCAGCGGCAAGGGCTTTCTGGGCAAGCTCAAGGATCAGCTGGGCATAATCGAAGACGAAGGCAAAAAGTAAGCGCAAACACGGATTTCGCTAGCAGCTATAAATACTTTGATGTAGATGGATAATCATGGATCCTAGATGCAGAAATATTTCGAGGCTGATACTCCCGGCTATGCGCGCGTCACTGGCCGAGATAATGAAGAGCGAGTACAATTACCGGCAAAGGGAAATAGCCGAAAGGCTGGGGGTTGTCCAGGTCTCCATAAGCAAATACCTGAACAAGAAGTATTCCTCAGACATAGAGCGGATAAAGATCTACATAAACGAGAAGGGGCTAAACAGGAAGATAATAGAGGACATAGTAAAGGGCAAATCCCCAGCGGAGATAGGCAGGGAGATGGACGACCTGTGCGGTACTCTCGCCCTTGAGCTGAAATAGTTTCATGATTAAACGGTGTGATTATGACCGAAGAACTAGACCCATTCAAGATTAGCCAGCAGCAGCTCGACGGTGCTGCGGAAGTGATGAAGCTCGACAAGACTGCCCACCAGCTCCTCAGGGAGCCGATGAGAACACTGATAGTTGAGATACCTGTCAAGATGAGGGACGGATCCACGAAGGTATTCACGGGCTTCAGGGTGCTCTACAACAATGCAAGAGGACCGGGAAAGGGAGGCATACGCTTCCATCCGCAGGAGAATCTCAACACGGTAAAGGCATTGGGGGCCTGGATGACCTGGAAGACCTCGCTTGCCGACCTTCCGATGGGAGGAGCGAAGGGAGGAGTCATCTGCGATCCTAAATCAATGAACATGACGGAGCTAGAGAATCTTTCAAGGGGGTATGCAAGGGCGATAGGAAGGGCCATAGGGCCTGACATAGACGTCCCAGCTCCTGACGTTTACACCACGCCGCAGATAATGGCTTGGATCATGGACGAGCACAGCAAGATGGTTGGGCATGAGGAGTTCGCGCTCATAACTGGAAAGCCTGTTGAATTGGGAGGCTCTCAGGGCAGATACAATTCCACAGCAATGGGCGGAATGTATATCATGAGGGAGGCCGCAAAACTGAGGAAACTGGACATAAAGAAGGCGAAGATAGCAATACAGGGATTAGGAAACGCAGGCAAGTTTGCATTCGACCTCTCAAGGAAGCTCGGCGCAAAGGTAGTCGCCATAAGCGACTCCACATCCGGCCTATACTCTGAAAATGGACTTGATTACGATAAAGTAATAAAGGCGAAGGAGGAAAAGGGCGAGTTGAGCGCCTACGCTGACAAGAACGCGCAGAAGATCACAAACGAGAAGCTTCTCGAACTGGATGTTGATGTGCTAATACCTGCCGCTGTGGAGAATCAAATAACTGCAGCAAATGCAGACAGGATAAAGGCAGACATAATACTAGAATTGGCAAACGGCCCTGTCACTCCTGACGCCGATGCAATCCTCTTCGAGAAAGGAAAACTCGACCTTCCGGACTTCCTAGTGAATTCAGGAGGAGTCATAGTTTCGTATTTCGAATGGGTGCAGAACCGCCAGGGCTACTACTGGACTGAAGACGAGGTCTACAAGAAGCTAGACACCATAATGACAAAATCGTTCAGCGACATCCTGACCACGCAGAAGAAGTATCTTGAGAGCAAGAAGAAGATAAGCCCGAGAAGCGCAGCCTACATAGTCGCGGTGGACAGGGTTGCAAAGGCAATGAAACTAAGAGGATGGTACTGAACCATCTCCCATTCTACATAGTCGATAAGAAACAGTAAAAAGCACCAGTTACTTTTGATTGCCAAAGGCGTACTCCTAGTCTATCCGGCGTTGTCCAATAATTCCTTATAAAGAGTACCACTTTGCTCTGAAACAAACTTT
>CAZJZM010000091.1:0-4113 GCA_964550485.1 Microcaldota archaeon
GGCGATCGGCAATCACACGGGTGCCAATACTGGTGGCAGCACCGGCAGTGCGACAGGTTCATTGCTGCTGAGCGGCAGCGCCAACAATCATCTGGACATCTGCGGCGCGGGCAACGTGGTGGTAGTGGGTGGAAGGACCAACTCCCTGCTCGGGTTCGGCGTGGGGACCTTGACCATCGGCAATTTGGACGCGGCCAGTTCGGTGGTTTCCACCAACAACAGCACGGCCATCTTGCTGGGCAATGGCGCGAACTCGGTCGGCACATTGAATTTGAACGGCGGAACGCTCACGGTCACGACGACCGGATCGGGCATTGCCGGCGGTTCGGGTTTGAGCACGAACAACTATAATGGCGTGACGCTGAAAGCGGGAACCAACAGCGCCACGTTCCTCACCAGCCTGACGGCAGCCAATGTATTAATCAATGGCGTGAGCTTCGATAGCGCTGGATTTAATATCACTGTGCCGCAACCCTTGCTGGCCGGTGATGCCTTCAATGGCGGCCTGACCAAGCTGGGGAACGGCACGCTGACTCTATCTGGTACCAATACTTACACCGGCAACACGGTAGTCAGCGGCGGCTTGCTGCAGATCAGCGGATCCATCCTCGGCACCGCAACCGTGAACAGCGGGGGCGCACTGGGCGGCAACGGTGGCATTGGGGGCGCGACAACGATCAACGCGGGCGGAATCTTGTTGCCGGGCAACAGCAGCCTCGGCACGTTGACTTTCAGCAATAACCTGGCGTTAAGCGCGACCTCGACGAACGACTTTGTGGTGACTACGGTCGGTGGAGCGAGCAACCTTGCGGCGGTTTTGGGGACATTGACGCCCAACAGTAGCGTGGTCGAGATTACTTCCGGCATGGCGCTCGGCGTGGGCACGAACACCCTGTTCACTTATGCTGGCATCAGTGGAGCGTTCAATGCCACACCGGTGTTTGATGTGGCTCCTGTTCACCCGGCCTCCATCGTCGACAATGGCAGTGGCCAAATCAATCTGGTTGTGCCCAATCAGCCGCCGGTAGCAACCAGTTTTGCACTGGGAGTCGTTGCCGGGATTCCGGTGACGGTTCAGGTCATCGGGGGAAAGTATCCACCTACGGATCCAGACGGCGATGCCTTGACCATCACCGCAGTTGGCGGCGAAGCTAACGGGACGGCTATGACGGATGGCACAAACATCACTTATATGGCGACCAATGCCGCAACCACTGACAGCTTCACTTATACCGTCAGTGACGGTTTTGGAGGAACCGCTGTCGGCACGATCAGCGTGATAATCAATTCGGCGCAGGGTTATAATCTGGTTCAAGCGCAGTCGATCGGCGGGAATGCCGTGCTGACGTATGCGGGCATTCCGGCGTACAATTATGCCTTGGACTGGACGCATAGCCTTTCCTATCCAATAACTTGGATGCCCTTGTTCACCAATGCGGCATCTTCCAGCGACGGCTCATTAATGTTCACGAATATGCCGTCCGGTGGGTCTGACTTCTACCGCACACGGTATGTGCCCTGATCATCAGCAAAACCAGCCATAGCGAACCAAAACTTGAAAAAGTTCTGATAGTAATGGTGGTGCCGGGCATCCTGGGGGTGGTTTGGGGCAGATGCTCTTTCGCACCAAGGTGACGGTCAACACCGTGCTGGAATCATACTCCAAACGGGCAAGCCAACGGCGTAACGCAGCACGTGGGTGAGCGGCGTGATCAACAATGTCCGCGCGCGTCACTATTAGCGGTGGAGTTAATAGTGATATGGATGCCTATTGAGTGGGGCTGAACGGCCTCAACCGTGGCACAATTGGCATAACTCTTGGCGAAAATCAACTTTGAGGCGACCCGCCGGAAGAAAAATCCAAAAGGAAATGACTTTGGCCGCCCAAAATTCGAGTGCCGCTTGCATCGGGGTCCGCTACGAGCGTTCGCGAAGTAATTGATAGATTGGCGTGTGCTCCCACTGCGTAAAATCTCATAATGATCACATATTCATACGACTTTCGAAGAGCTTGGCTCTGTGCTAACCTCGTGTAAATCAAAGCCATTACCACAGCCAGTTGTGCTGATTTACATGCTGCTCAAAACCAATAATGTCGAAACCAAATGAAACGAACAAATCCCATCGTTTCTATGGGCCTGCAACGGAATGCGGCGATGGGCAGTTTCGTTGTGGCTTGGCATTGGGTTATTTAACTAAAAATCGACTGTTTTCGTTGAAAAACCCCTAATTCTATGAAATCACAACCCCGGAAAACATTCATTAAAAACCATGGCAAATGCGGTCGTGTAATCTGGTTGGGCGGTCTTGTTTTTATCGCGTTAGTTTCGGCAACCCCCGTGATGGCCACGCCGCCGACGCCGCTTTTACAATACACGTTTGACGATGGCAGTGGCAATGTGGATGCGGCTGACACGGGCGTGGCACCTCCAGCCAACGGCCAGTTCAACGGGGCAGCCACCCGCACCAGCAACACGCCCAACGGCATTGGCTATGCCTTGGATGTAACCACCTCGGGCGTCAACGATTACGTGCACTGCGGCGATCCGGCTAAACTAGATAACAGCACGACACTGAGCAATGCACTGACCCTGACGGCATGGGTGAATTTGCAGGCCGTACCCAACGCAAAGGACCGGATCATGAGCAAGATCAGCACGGTCGGCGGCTTCGACCTTTACTTCAACAACGCTTCCGCTACTGCCGTGAACCTGAACTTCGACGTAAATTCGACCAGTGGCGGCTGTTTTTCCTCGGCGATAAATATGTCCCAGCAGTGGGTTTTCGTGGCCGTGACCTTTGACGCCACCAAAACCGCGAACAATGTGTTATTTTACACGGGCGGCACGAACACCGTTGCCACCCTGTTAAACACCACTTCCCTGGCAAAGGGACTTATCACGAATTCAGCCAACGAGTTCCGGGTGGCTAGCACGGCGGCGTCAACTTCGGACCGCACGCCACCGGCATGGATTGATGATGTGCGGGTGTATGACTCGGTGCTCTCGGCATTCGATGTTGAGACAGTTCGATCGCAAGGAGGACTTCCCGCGCCATTTTCGTTTTTGGTTCAACCGGCCAGTCAAACGGTTTACCCATACCCAGCTACGACGAACGTGACCTTCAGTGTTATCCCCAGTTCCACGCCAAATTTCCTGCAGTGGTATTACAACGGAACCAATGCACAAAACGCCATTAGCGGAGCCACTAATGCCACTCTATCATTAACCAATCCTACTGCGAGCGCGCAGGGCACTTACTACGTTATCGCCGGCAATGGCAATGGCGTGGCGGTGAGTGCTGCAGGTCTCACCATGATTGTAACGAATTCAGGGAGATTAATCAATATTTGGAATCTGTTGCCCGGCGACCGCCCCTATATTTCGCTGACCAATAATGCTAATTTTGAACGCGGGCTTGCATATGATGCGATTCCAGCCGTTGGAACCAGCGGAGATCTCCTCCTCATGTCGATGGCCACCACCAACCTGGTGGTAATGAACGCGACCAATGGCGCGGAGAAATATTTTATGAATCTCGCTGGCAACCCTGTCACCACGGTCGCGGTTGCGAACGATGGGATGGTTTATGCCGCAAATGTGACTGCCAATGCCGCCACGGCTTCGTATGCACTGTATCAATGGGCGGATGATGGTTCCAGCACCGTGCCGGTAAATTTCTTTTCGGGCGATCCCGGTTTTAACACTTCCGCAGCCGGGCTGCGGTGGGGTGATAATCTGGCCGTTCTAGGCGCTGGCACGGGAACCGAGATTTTAATTGCTCCAGGTTCGGGCACAAACATTTGCCTGTTTACCACCAGTGACGGGGCGACTTTCACGCCCAATATTATTACTGTGAGCAATGTGCCTTCGGGTTTTGCGGAGTTTGGAATCGCCTTTGGACCGCTCACAAACACGTTCTGGGCCAAAACACGCAGCCAACAATTATACTTGGTGCAGTTCGATCCGAACACTTGGCTTGGCCAGCCTATTTACAGCAGTCAAAGTTCTCCCAGCCTGTTCCGATTTATTTCGACTGATTCCAAGCAAAAATGGATGGCTGGCGTCACCACCTTGGCCACGTCGCAGCCGGACATTGTGACGCTCTTTGACA
>CAZJZM010000092.1:0-4081 GCA_964550485.1 Microcaldota archaeon
CATAAGCTGCGAGGCCTGCGGAGCAAAATACACGATTAAGAGCTACTGAGGAATTGAATGTATAGAAAACCGAACAAGGGGCAGGGAGCAGCGGTCCAGCCGCTGGCGCTGCCCAAGGACAACCAGATCATAGGAGTAGTGATAAAATCGCTAGGAGCCACAAACTTCGACGTTTTCTGCTCGGATAAAAAGGTTAGAAGGTGTTCTATTCCAGGCAGATTGAAAAGAAGGTTCTGGATAAAGGAGAACGACCTCGTACTTGTAACGCCGTGGCCAGTCCAGGGAGACGAACGCGGTGATGTCGTCTGGAGATACAGCATCATGGACAGGGACCTGCTTCAGAAGAAAGGATTTGAGATTCCAAAGTAAAAAAGAAAATGCCCTGTGTGCTTTTCCAGTTTCTCAGTTATGCCATTCATTAGTGCTGAAGGGTTTTACTCCTTCAAGTTCTTTTTTGGGCAGATTATTAATCATGGTCCTTATTTTAGTGTTTTTCTTAATCTCGTACAGCGGTATCAACACAAATGCCCTTTCGTGTAGTCTAGGATGAGGGATAACCAACTTATCGGATTTTAACTTAACGTTATCAAAGAATAGTATATCCAGATCAATTGTCCGTGCTCCAAATCGCCTTTCTTTTGCGCGGTTTCTACCGAGCTCATTCTCTATTTTGTTTAAAAAGTTAAGCAGTTTATTCGGATCCATTCCGGTGCTGACTTTAATTACTGCGTTTAGGAATTTTGGTTGATCGATTACGTACATCGGATTTGTCTCGTATACTCTTGAAACTGCAGTTACCTTACACTTTTTTGAGATGGAATCGGCTGCCTTTTGTATATTCAGATATCTGTCTCCCATATTTGAACCTAATCCGATGAATACAATGGGCATGCTAGATTCACCTATATCAATTTATCAATTATTTTTACAGCGCGAATGGTTTCCTTTACGTCGTGGACTCTTAGGATATCGACTCCCTTTAGGGTGCAGTAGCAAGCGACGGCAAGACTTCCTTCTAATCTCTCTTCAGGGCCATAGATCGTTCTGTCAATTTTGCCAATAAAGCCCTTCCGACTAACACCAAGCAATACTCGTTTTTCAAACGTCTTGAAATCTCCAATATTTTTTATGATCTCCAAGTTGTGCTCGAGAGTCTTTCCGAATCCGATTCCAGGATCGATAATTATGTTACTTTTCTTTATACCCTCCTCTTCACATAACTTTATCCGCTTTGCTAGGAATTCTTTGATGTCTAAGACTACGTTTCTATAATGCGGGGCTACCTGCATGGTTTTTGGAGATCCTTGCATATGCATTATTACACATTCTAGTTTGTTATCTGAAACGAGCTCCCGCATGGCTTTAGACCGCATACCGTTTATATCATTTATTATTTGCACTCCGCAATCTGCAGCGTATTCGGCTACTTTGTAATTATAGGTGTCTATTGATAATTTGCATTTGATCCTGGTCGCTAACTTGTCGATTATTGGTGTGATCCTCAGTAATTCCTCTTGCGGGCTTATAGGTTCACTACCAGGTCTGGTGCTTTGCCCGCCAATGTCAACGATATCGGCGCCTTGATCGCACATGCTAAATGCTCTTTCCATCGCCATTTCTCCGTACGCTCTCGATCCGACATAAAAAGAATCCGGTGTAATGTTTATTATCCCCATTATTTTAGTTTTCAATCGAACACCGTGGCATGCTTCTAAATTGTCCTTCATTTTGAAGTAATGTACTTTGTGGTCTCTTCTTCGTCCTTTCCTATTCCGTAATTCTTTTTGAAATAGGTAAGTATAACTCTTATGTCTCTCTTCAGGAATTCGTTGGCCATCGGATGCCCGAGCACAACGGCCTGCCCGAAATCAATAATATAGGGGATACCTTCCTTCATAAGTATGTTATATTCACTTAAATCTGCATGCACAAGATCCCTAGCGTAGAGTTTCTTAATGTCTTCGATGATAACATTCAATGTTTCTTCAGGGTTTTCGGTACCAGCGGCTCTAAGGGTCTGCGAAGGCTTTCCGTCACTATCCCCAAGAAACTCAATCGCAAGAACATTTCCGTTGAATAAATAAGGCTTTGGTGCATGTATTCCTGCGACCTCCGCGAGTTTGAGGTTCCCGTACTCCTTTTTGCACCATTCGCATACTAGAGAATATATGTCTGATTTTATTCTTCCGAACCTTGGATCTCCATTTATGTAATCGATTCTTTTTCCGAAGTTAGAAGTTTCGACTCTGAAGATTTTCACCACTACGAAAGGATCAGGAACGGCACTGCCACTTCTTGCAATATAAACATCTGCTTCTTTCCCTTTTGCAATTATGAATTCCAGGTTTGTAACTATATTGTGGGTGAAGAGCTTCTTCATCTTCATCATGGCCCTCTTGTCAAAGACCCCTTCCTCTACCTTTGACTCTTCTTTCAGAGGGTAATCTTCCTTGGAAGATCTTCTTTTTTTACTTCTCTTGCTTGCCATCTTATCATAGGTCTTTCCGACTTTTCTTCATTTATAACTATCTCTTTCAGGAGGGATTAGTATTTTGAAGGTTAGAAGTTTTGACCTGGAGCTAGTTTTTGTCCCTTAGAAGTCTAGGTATGTTGTCTCCAAAGGTCAAAGCTGGCAGTCTTCCATGGGCAAGCTCGTTTTCTAGAGCTTCCGCTTCTGCAGTACGACCTATCTCCCTATCCCTTTTTGCCTGTTTGTAATAAACGTGTGTGGCTTCTTTGATGTCTCCTAAATCTATTGCATATACTCTAGCCGCTAGCATGTAATGTCCAATTTTATATTGCTGTTCTGCATATCTAGCGTAAAATCCTTTTGCCCTTTTATTGTCACCTAAACGTTCAAGCACTAGAGCGGTTCCGAAGAAGTCAGGTCCCGTATAAGGGTACTTTATAGGAACTTCTACATCATGCTGTTTTACATATTTGAGGTAAAACTCTCTTGCTCCTTCTTTGTCTCCTGAATGTTCAAGCACTAAAGCGGCCTTGAAGAAGTCAGGTCTCTCGCGTTCTGTGAGATGTTCGACTGCAAGTTTGATATCGGCAGGATTTCTCACAGTGCCTTGAATAACACTGATTAGTTTTTCTTCTGAGAAAGTGGTTCCAGATTGGGATATTACCCTAAGTGTATTTGCCATTGCTATTCGCTTTGCCCGTTTATTCGGATTTGCGGTATCTGGTCTTTTTACTGCATTAGGTTTATATTCTTTGTCTACAAGATAATCGCATGGCATCATTATCGACACCGCAGTCCCAGGCCGGAGTTCTGAGCTTCTACGATGCGCCGGAGAAGGGCCCTACGATGGGACCCAAGGTTCTGCTAGTAGCGGTTGCTGCTTTTGCCATTATAATAGTAGTACTGGATCACTTCATAACGGCTGCGCTCTGATAGTTTTAAATATCTATTCTTGGATAATATTAGTAATAGCCTGTTGGCTATTGGCTCGGTAGTGGCGGGATTCGAACCCGCAAGCGGTTGCACGCACTATTTTTGAGATGGTAGGAGTACCGTTACCTTTATACACTACCTTTGAGCTAGTCATGTTTTTAGTCAGTTTTGAATGACTAAGTATAGTTTTCATGGTTTTACTATATACTTTAGTATATAAAAAGATATCTTAATGCTCTAATTTTACTTAAGTATACAAAATCAGTAGACTTTCCTAAAGCTAATCGGTTTAGTTAAATAAAGATACTTGCTGAGTATCAGGCAAGCGTGAAATAGTCCCTTCTTTTTTCCCTTACGTCACCGTTTTCAGCCAGTAGGTATAGTATTGTCCTTGCCGCGTCTTCGGACATTCCGGCCTCGCTTGCTATGTCGCTGGCCTTGCTCGACCCCTTGCGCATCGCTTTTACAATGTCGGGATTATGTAGGTCGAAGAACTGTCTCGTGACTATGTAGAACTTCTTGTTGAATGCACGAGTTCCGAGAACCATCCCATGCCTTATGCTCTGCTCCAGGGCGAGCGAGATCCCCCCTGCTTCGGCCTCTGTCTGCACAACAAGGAAGCCGTTCTCCTCTAGGGACTTGATGAACGATGCATACGGTCCTTCGATATGACCGCTA
>CAZJZM010000093.1:0-4053 GCA_964550485.1 Microcaldota archaeon
TCAGACCCACTACGCACCGCTATACGCCAACGGTTCGATAGGGCAGTGGGAAAACACAACAACATATCCCTACTACAGATACGGAATGGCATGCTTCGATTATAACAACAGCCAGGTATTCTGTTGGCCTGCAGGAAAGGTATTGCCTCTCAACACAAGCTTTAACCTAAAAGTAATTTACCATGCGGCACTCACGGCAAACGGCATAGGGAACTGGATTGCAACCACCCCCTATCCAATACCTAAGTCAGAGACCTTGTGTGCACCGTACAACAACCACATCTATTGCGTGGGAGCCGGTGACATAGTAGGAAACTTCGGTTCCATGCCTAATATCAATGGCACACTGAGCTATTATTCGACAATCTCCTCAAATGGGATAGGGAACTGGACCCCCACAACGCCATATCCTGTGCCTCTCTTCGCTGCGGGATGCTGGTCTCAGGCTCCATACAACGGCTACATCTATTGCACGGGCAATGGCTACCACAATGCAACTGTGGGTACATCCTATGAAAACCGCACCTACTACGCACAGATACTGCAGAACGGAAGCCTAGGGCAATGGAAGCTGATATCCTCTACCTTCCCGGCAGTCGCGAGTGGAGGCTGTTTTTCCTATAACAACACCTATTACTGCTTCGGTCCAATAGTGGGGAAAGGAACACTGACCTACTACGCCAAGATACTGGGCAACCATACGCTCGGCCCATGGAATCAGAGCGAAGCCCTGCCTGAGCAGCACCAAGCCGTTCCCTGCGTCCTAAACAATTACACAGGATACGTCTACTGCCTAGGCAACGGCTACGGTCTAGTGCTTAACTCAACACCAGTCACAGCCACCTCTGTGCCCGCTGGAGTGTCCCTTACAAACAGAACGCTCGCATACTATGGGAAGCTGACTCCCGAAGGCATGCAAAATTGGACAGAAACAACCCATTATCCAGTACCTATGGCATATGCGATGTGCGTCACTAAACAAACGAAGCAGACATAGAAAAGCAGAATGCTTATATCTCAACCTGAACCTAAGAGGTTAGAAATAGGGATAACCATCAGCCTGCCGTTCTCCCCGCCAAAGACAACCTTGTCTCCTATCTGGGCTATCTCGGCGCTTCCACACCAGTCTTCAGGCGTTCCCAAATTAATCTTTTTATAAAGCGTACCATCCATTTTCAGTATAAACACTGTTCCTGACTGATTTTCCGCAAATACATATCCATCAATGATCTGCGGATTTGGTAATGAAGGACCAGTATAGAATTTCCAGAGAGGCGTTCCAGTTGAAATATTCAATGCATACAGCCATCCTATTTCCGTAGTATCGGAGAATACGATACCATTATAGGCGGTCATTGCTGGTAACACGCTTCTCGGAGTGTTGTCGCCCACGCCCTCATTGAATTTCCATTTTATGCTACCGTTAGTCAGATCAACACCCACCAATGTCAAGTTTATGGTCCTATTTTGACTAGGAGCAGTGCGATTATAAGTATACGCATATCCATCTACCAAGGTATTATTCCATATGGTAGCCGTGGAATCCTGCGTTGCCCTGTCCGTTAGTTTTGGGAACCGTCTGCTCCATACTATTTCATGCGTGTCTAAATTTACTGCATAAATCACACCACTGCTGCGATTCGACAATCGGTACGAATCCTCACCGAAATAGATCGTATTTCCTACAAGGACTGGCGAAGACATCGCGCTGAATGCACTTACATTCACCTGCCATTTCAGATCTCCTGTTAATGGATCTAACGCTTGTACATATTTCGTATCAACTCCTTTTGGAGACCAGCCACCGACTTTTATTATGGAATTGTTGTAGTAAACAAAGGTGGGCATGTTTTCCGCTATAGTACTCATGTTCCATACAATTTGTCCATCGCTTATGTTTACTGCAAATACTCCATTTTGCGTCACATTCGGGTTAACATAATCATCACCAGAACCAACGTATGCAATTCCATTTATCACCAAAGGCTGGGTCATGACCGAGTCATTGAACCTGTCCTCCCAGATGACCGCTCCGGTTGTTGCGTTTACGGAAGCGAGTCCCCCCCACATCATGCTCATATCTGGAGGATAGTAAGAAGGCGGGCTATAGTTGTATGTCGGATTCTCCAAAGGCACAAGCAGGACATTGTTGTACAAGGTGACAGGCCCGTCTATTCCGGCATCCAACGTAATGTTGAATGTCCCTACGGTGCCGTTCATGTAATATTCGTGGCAGGGGTTGCCTTCAAACTGGTAAAAGCCTGTGGAATTCAGAAGATTGTATTGCTGTTCGGAAACAGCCATCCCGCAATAGTAGAAAAGAGAGTTTGTTTTGAGAAATGGGTTGGTATTAAAACCATTTCTAAAGGCAAAGGGTAATCCGGCAACCACAACTATCATGATTACTAAAACAAAGGCGGACAAAATTATAAAATTTGTACCAGTCCTTTTTTTGTGCCTTCTTGCCATGCGGTCATCCGATACTGGTTATCGTTGCTCAATAACCTCTGATAATCTGTAAAATATACAGTATCTCCTAATAAACATTGCGGTAGTGCCTGGCTTCTACCGGATAACAAAATAATTCAGTGTTCAAACTAACTTCTAAGCGTCTTGTAATCATAGAGCTCGGAGTCCTTGAACCAGACCTTTATCTCCCTGTTTGCCGATTCTGGACTATCGGAAACGTGGACTATGTTCCTTATGGACCTCTTCTCCTTATCTGCCAGGACATAGGTATCCGTGGAATACATGCCCCTTATCGTCGATGGATCTGCGGACTTGGGCTCTGTGGAACCTGCAACCTTTCTTGCGTTTTTATTCGCATCCTGGCCTTCAAGCACAATCGCAACAACAGGCAGTCTTGTAAGCTCATTCATTAGATAAGACCTTATCCTCATGCCTATCTGACGTTCTGTCTCATCCGTGACTATTCCGCGCTTCGCGTCCGCAGCTTTGGCATTCTTCCCGACCGACAAAAGCCATTCCTCATTCTCTGCATAGTGCTTTCCCACAAGGGCACTGGAAGCGTTGACCATCTTTAGTCCGACCACCTTGAGCCCCGATTCCTCAAATTTTGCAATTACCTTTCCTATAAGTTCCTTCTCGATCCCGTCAGGTTTTATAACAACAAGCGCTCGTTCCATATGCTCACTCTAATACTATTATTTATTATTGTTCGCAATCCTTATTTATACATTACCATAAATCGTGTTTTTATGATTAGACAGCCGATAATAGTAGTCATGGGTCATGTAGACCACGGTAAAACCACGCTTCTTGACAAGATACGCAATACCGCCATAACAAGCACGGAGGCGGGAGGGATAACGCAGCACATAGGCGCAAGTGAGGTGCCCTTAAGCATAATAGAAGGCATAGCGGGCGGGCTGCTGAAGAAGTTCAACATAAACATAACCATTCCAGGACTTCTCTTCATAGACACTCCAGGCCACGAGGCCTTCACCAATCTGCGCAGGAGGGGAGGCTCGGTAGCGGACCTCGCCATACTGGTGGTCGATGTCTCAAAGAGCTTCGAGCCGCAGACCTACGAGGCAATGGAAATACTCAAGGAATACAAGACTCCATTCATAGTGGCCGCGAACAAGATAGACTTGATAAACGGCTGGCTGCCGCAGAAGACCTACAGCTTCTTGGAGAGCCTATCAAAGCAGCAGAAGTACGTCGTTGATGAAACCGAGGCAAGGATGTACGAAATGGTCGGCAAGCTGAGCGAGAAGGGCTTCAACGCAGAGAGATTCGACAGGGTCAAAGATTTCAAGAAGGAAATAGTGATAGTGCCGGTAAGCGCAAAGACAGGCGAGGGAATAGCCGAGCTTCTTGTCTACGCAACGGGGCTTTCGCAAAGATTCCTGGAGATGAAGCTCCAGATAGAGGTGAACGGGCCGGGAATAGGCAGCATAATAGAAAGGAAGGAGGACAAGGGACTGGGAACCACAATAACCGTCATACTTTACAATGGCACGCTCAAGGTCAATGACACAATTGCATTCGCCACAACCATGGGAATAAAGACGGCGAAGGTGAAGGCTC
>CAZJZM010000094.1:0-4021 GCA_964550485.1 Microcaldota archaeon
GCGACCTGCATCAGCGCCGAAGACTGCGAAGGATTGAAAGAGGGCGAGACTTATGCGGAATCCTTTCGCTCCCATGTACTGCATGGCCGTCAGAACCGAGACGGATGGATGTGATTTCAAAACCGGTAACCCGCTGGCGGACCGCTTCGTCCCTTGGATGCCGCGTCCCAAGGACGAGGCCTACTGGAACGGCCAGAAGGTCGTGGCCGTCTCCGCCTGCCTTGGGAAGGTCATCGTCCTGGACAAGGAAAAGACTCCCGACAGCGTCCCGCACGAGGTCAATGCCACGACTTGGTTCCCGCCAGGTTCCAAGAGGGCGGCATAACCTACTACAGCATCCTTGACAAAGTCGCTGCCGCCGAAGCGGCCCTGAAACGCATCTCCGAAAGGCCAAACAAGTATCCCGGCAACTGTTCCTGTTGCGGCACATACGTGGAAGATTACAAGGGATATCTCCAGCGGCGTACCGGCGCAAATGGCTATTATGTTTGGTGCGAGAAATGTCTCGCGGAGATGTTAAAGCAGGCGAAAAATCGAAAGACTCGAAAGACTCTCCATGAGACCGTCGCTCATAAGGATGGCCGGATAAAGATTGATGACATAAGGTTCAGGAAGTTCGACATCATTGACAGATCGTTGATTCGAACCGATACCCGCTGGTCGCCCAATAGCACGGGGATATGCTCGGCCTGCAAGCGGGACATGCACGTCAATGCGGACGGCATCTGCCTGTCCTGCTTCAAGATGCCGGAGCCCAGCAACGCCAAGGCAGCGGAACTGGCGGCCATGGAGGCAAAATTCAGATGGGGCGGCTTCATCGATGTCGCCGAATACAAGGCATACTATTCCCTCGTATCGACCAGCAAGATGCAATTCATCGGGTGACACATGGACGTGACCATCAAAGGCAAGGGGCACGTCTCGCTGAACAAGGCCGATTTTTTGGCCAGCGGCGGGGAAGGCCAGATCTTCCGGAAGGGCGCCGTCGCCTACAAGGTGTACAGCGACCAGTCCAAGATGCTCTCCCCGGACAAGATCAGGGAACTGTCCGTCCTGACGCTGCCCAACATCATCAGGCCGCAGGACATCATCCTTGACGGCCATCACCGCCCGATAGGCTACACGATGCCGTTCGTCAAGGACGCCTACGCCCTTTGCCAGATGTTCCCTCGGGCCTTCAGGGACAGGATGGGACTCAAGCCCCCGGTCGTCCTCGACCTCGTCAGGAAGTTGCAGGAGATCGTCGAGCATTGCCATTCCCGCGGGATACTGGTGGTAGACCTGAACGAGATGAACTTCATGGTCGACGACGGCTTCGACCAGGTCTACGCCATAGACTGCGACTCCTACCAGACGCCGAGCTTCCCCGCCACGGCGATCATGGAGAACATCAGGGATCGCCACGCCAAGAAGTTCGATGCCGGCACCGACTGGTTCAGCTTCGGGATCGTCAGCTTCCAGATGTTCATAGGGATACATCCCTACAGGGGGAAGCACCCCAAGCTCAAGACGCTGGACGAGAGGATGGAGCAGAACGTCTCGGTCCTTAACGACGCCGTGTCCATACCGGCCGTCTGCTACCCCTTCAGCAACATCCCCAAGCCCTGGCTGGAATGGTACAAGGCCGTCTTCGAGAAGGGCCAGCGGCTGGCTCCGCCTTCGGGGGTCCAGCAGGTCGTCATCGCCGTCGTCGCCAAGGTCAAGGTCCCGGGGAGCAACAACTTCGTGACGAAGAAGATCATGGTACTGCCGGAGGACGTGATCAGGTTCGATGCGGCGACCCGCCATGCGGTCACGAACCAAGGCGTCTACTTCGATTCCAAGCTGGAGTTCGACTCCAACGGCATCTCCAAGCCCCCGCTGCTCGCCATGACCCCCGCTGGCCGTACCATTGCGGCCTGGCTCCAGGGAGGCAAGCTGCGGATGTACAACATCTCGCAGGGGCAGGACGTCCAGATCGACATCGCCGCCGAGAAGGCCATGGCCTGCGACGGGCGCATCTGCGTGAAGAACGCCGACAAGCTGCTGGAGATCCTTTTCGTCGAGACCGCATCGGGCATCGCCTTCGTCTCGCCCGTCGAGCTCTGCAAGGTCCTGCCGAACGCCACCCAGCTCTACGACGGGGTTGCGTTCCAGGACGTCCTGGGGTCTTGCCATGCGGCCATATCCCCGAAGTCCAAGCATTGCTACCAGCCGCGGATAAGGGAGCTGGACGGCCATCGCATTTGCGACGCCAGGTTCGACCGGGGCGTGCTGGTGGCCATCTCCTACCATGGCGGCCAGTACCGCCGTACCACCATCAGGTTCGACGAGGACTTCCTGTCCTACGACATCTACCGCATCGACAACGACGTCGGAGCCCAGGCGGGCATCAACTTCGTCACGCTCCCGACGGGCGTCGTTGTCATGGTCGACAACGAGAAGGAGGAGATGGAGATATTCTCCGCCGCCAAGGGATCGACAAAGGCCAAGGTGTTCTCGGATCCGGTGCTTGACGACATCCGCCTCTTCCGGGACGGCGCCCAAGTCCTGTTCTGCAAGGGGGACGAGCTGTACAGCATCAAGGTCAAGTAGCGAGGGAACTCAGATGCCATATTCGCCGCCGAGGGGGAAGATAATCTCCGTAAGGCTCATCCCGCTGAAGGATGAGATAGACGAACTCATCAACTACCTGCGCGAGCACAACGGCTGCCACGGACGGGATCTCCCGCCGCATCTCCAGGATGCGAACCTGCTCCAGTATTGCCAGCGGGAAGGGCTGATCTCGTCGACTCCGAGAAAACGCAGTTGATCCACGTGCTTGACATTTGGCCAAATCGTGCTATCCTCCATATGGAGGATGAACAATGGAAAACTGCATGATTTGTTCTGATTGGATCAACGGGCTAGGCCGCATCAATGATGGAACCATCCAGTGTTGCGTCACGTCGCCGCCGTATTTTCAAATGCGAGACTATGGCGTTCAAGGCCAGATTGGTCTCGAGGCAACAGTCGAGGAATACATCGAGAAACTTGGTCATGGGTTCGATTTGGTAAAACAGAAGTTAACCAAAACCGGCATGCTGTTCGTAAACATAGCCGATTCCAGGAATTGGAGGGGCGTAAACAGACAGGGAAAATGCAGCAAGGTCGTCGAGATGTCCAAGTACAAACTCAGGGATCACGGCTTTAAACGGCAACGAACGCAGGGATACAGGGAAGGAGAACTCATCCCTGTCGCCAGCCGCTTGGTAACACGGCTTAGGGAAGCCAATTGGTTCTACGTTTCCGAGATCATCTGGATGAAGAAGAATGCAAGATGCGAGAATACAAGCAGCAGGCCATGGAATATCTCCGAAAAAATCCTGGTCTTCTCCAAGCAACGGGAGACCAGTCTCGACATGACTCGCATATCAAGGGATTTTAGGGGGAACGTATGGGTCATAGCCGCAAGTAAGTCAGATGCCGATCATCCTGCTCCCTTTCCGATTCTGATTCCTCAGTTGTGCATTGATGCATCTACCAATTGCGGGGATACGATACTTGATCCATTCGCTGGAAGCGGTACCACAGCAAGGGCAGCCATCATGAAAGGACGTGCTTTCATAGGAATAGAGTTAAATCGTTCATATGAAAAGATGTGGAGCAGTCTGCCGTTGGTCAAGATTGCATAAATCCACTTGAATTATGAAACCAGTGAAGGTATCATATGTCCAAGGAGGTTGCGACATGGCCGACGATACTAAAAACGACAGCGTGGAGACGACTTGCGAGTTCTGCGAGAACAAGTCAGCCAACGTCCTGATGGCCGAATGCATGGAATGCGGCAAGACGCTCTGCCCCAATTGCAGCGTCACCTGCACGAAGTGCGATGCGGTCTTCTGCAAGGACCATGAGGGCTGCCACGATTGCGATGCCGACGACATCGACGAAGAAGAAGATGACGAGGACTACGACGACCTGGACGACGATGAAGACGATGACCTGGACGATGACTTGGACCTTGACGACATCGACGAAGAAGACGAGGATGATGAGGACG
>CAZJZM010000095.1:0-3975 GCA_964550485.1 Microcaldota archaeon
AACCCTCCGCTTTTTTGTCATTTAATTCTAGGCTTAATTTAACTTAAAGCACTCTCACCTAGATTGGTTACCCTTTAGGACATACCCATTATCGAACATGAATATTCTTCGAACTATTGCTGAATAGTCTGAGGTGAAAGATTCATATAACGTGATCAATTGATCAGGTCTAAGAATTTTATGCCTTACGCCATTTGTCCTTGAGCGGTCATGTCTGAAATGCTATTACCGAGCCCGGCACTTCCAAGAAGGACAAGATGGTTTTCGGAATCGAAATATCCATCTTCGATTGTCTTCATGACCCCTATCCTTTTCTCCTTCTTTTATTTAGTTGTTAATTTATCAAAGGTAAACAAAGACAATAAATCAGAATTTGTCAAGCCCTTGCTGTACGCGGCCCATCAAATATAATTATTTATATGAATAAGTGGTATCTTTTGATATGCACCCTAATCGCGGTAGCCGCCAGTTGGTTTGCGGCTTCATGGATAATGAGCCGATATGGCGTTTCCAGGACTACCTCGGGATCGTTGACGGCTTCTACTAGCGTAGCTGCTTATACGAACGTCAAAGGCCAGAAGTGGTCAATCCCGACGGGGAACGCTACCTTTACGGTTTCCTCGGCGGAAAGTTACCCGAAGTTTGTTTCGGGAAATATCAATCCGGTGAGCGTGAGTATCGGACAAACCCAAACTATGTCGATTGTCGTTCGGGACAACGTACCGATCGTGAAAGTTTGGGCGGAAATAGAAAACGATAATGGCACCGATACCGTGCCTTTGGCTATGGGTTCTTCGAGCGCCGTTTCTTACGACGAAATACAAAACCAGAAGTATCTGGTCGATGGTGCGGGACATTTGGTCATCAATAGCAGCAGTACTAGGGAAAACGAAATTCAGAATTTGGTTCTTTCGCTCGTTCAAAAGGCAAATGCCGAGCAAGCCATAGATTATTCTTACAAGGGAAGCTGGGTGGCTCATAACACGAGGAACATCACGTATCATACGACCTTCTATGCCGAGGATACGCTGGGGCGCACGACAAATCTTGTTTTGGCATGGTCTGACCCAACGTGTTCAGCGGTATCCGGTATATTACAGTCTCCATGCGTCATATCTTCCGTGTGGGGTCTTGATGGTGCCGGACAAAATTTAAGTTTGGGTGGATACGCGATAACCATGCAGAGCGGCGGAACCCTCGTTTATAACAGCGGCAATTCGATTTCCTATATTAAGCCTGGCAGTCAAATAGTTTCCATTGCGAGCAACGCGGAGATCGTCAAGGCTAATTTGTTCTACACCGATGCCGATGGCGATGGATATGCACCCAATAACATCATGACCTACAATACCGCGTCTTCTTTGAGGGGTTATGTAAGAGTTTCCGCCGCTTTAGGGACGAACGATTGCGACGACTATAATTCGAGTACCTATCCTGGACAAACTGCTTGGTTTACTACTCCCATTGTCGATTCCGGAGGGCCGAGTGTTGAAAACGGAACCTACAATTACAATTGCAGCGGGGTGTTGAGCGAGGAACTTCAGCCGACCGGCAGCGAGACCTCTCTCGCTTATTCCGGAACGCCGTCGTCCTATACGGTTTACAGCTATTGGAACGGTTCAAGCTGCACCAATCTTGGTTCGGCGACAACAACGCTCCTCATCCCCATCGCGGCAGGGGGGCACTTTGGCGGCAGCACGGGGGCAAGCATCGCCTGCGGATCGACCGGTTACCTGTTGGCGAACTCATCCACCTACTACGGAGGGAGCGGCTGTACGGGAACTTCATATGTTTTAATCGGCAACCCCGCTCGAACACAGGCCTGCAACGGAGGAGAGTTCGAATAGTTTTGAATGACTTTGGTGATTTCAGGAAGGAGATTACAAAAAAACAAAGGTCTGAATCCTTGCGGGATGCAGACCTTGTTTGTGTCACTTTAAAAGAACCATCTTCTTCGTTTCAGCGAAGTTTTTTCCTTCGCTCAGACGATAGAAGTAAATGCCCGACGGGAGAGACGACCCGTCAAAGTTCATTTCGTGAACCCCTGAATTCATTTCACCTTGGACAAGGGTTTTTACCTCCTGTCCGAGAATGTTATATACCGTGAGTGTCACAAAACTCTTTGCAGGAATAGAATAGCGAATCATTGTGACCGGGTTAAACGGATTCGGATAGTTCTGATCCAAGGCGAATGATGTCGGCTGATTCGGTTGTTTTGTAACCCCCGTAATTATACCCACGTTAAAGGTACTTATGAAATTATCCGCGGGTATGTGTGACGGATTCGGATCGCCGATGCCGCCGTAACCGAGCATTACCAACTGATTCTGTTGGTTAAAAAACCCACTTCTCCAATTTGTAACTTCTCCTCCGGGATCAGGCAAGCCAGCCAATTTGTCGTCATTCCACTTGTTGGTGAGCATTGTGTCGCCATTCGATGCATTGAGAAATGCTAGGTAGGCCGACTGGTTGTTGTTGTCGAAGCCGCTTGTGCCTGCTTGCTGGACTCCTCCGAAAACAACGGCGATTTTCGATGACTCGTCAACAGCTACGCCTTCGACCCAGTTGTTAAGGTCGAGACCAGAAGCACGGGAAGTATCCGCCCACCCGTACCAATGATTGACCCACATTTTTTCCCCGACGCTCGAATACTTTGCCGCCGAAAAAATTGCTTTGTCGTTCACCGTATCACTAAAATCGGATGTGCAGACATACGCATTTCCCTCCGCGTCAATGGTTCCGAATGTACTCACGGGAGTCGTTGAGAAATCAGTTGTGGGTATTTTCCATAACGGTTGACCTGACGGCAGGATAACTTTAGCCATAAAATTATTTGCGAAGATCCACATTGAATCTCCGCGCATTTGAAGAGAAACGTTTCCCAATGTGCCGTAACTGTCCACCAGGAAGCTACTTGCAACTGATCCGTCAGAATCATTGAGGAGGAAGACGGTTGTATTCGGTCCCGCGCGGAAAGCCACGATGTAATCTTTCCATAGCTGAAAGACATAATAAGAATTCATTTCTCTTTGAACCTGCCATATCTCATGACCGTCGCGACCGTCGAGTTTGGCGATGAGAGTCGGCACAGTGTTAAATGATGTTCCGCTTGCCGCAATCACACTGTTATCCGCTGGATTGTAAACCATTTGATTTACATACGACGACGAAGTTAAATATGTTGTGTCAAAGTTAGTCTGCCACAACCTTTCTCCAGACAGTGAGTATTTCCCAGCCGAAGCTTCATCCAACGATGGTGGTGAGAACAAATTCCCATTGATGAACAAATCGCCGGCACTGTCCGGGCAAAAACCGTTTACGAAATCATCGATACCGCCGAATCCTACCTCCAATCTGGATAGAGAGGACAGAGTTACCGTTTCGTTGTTAGAAGATTGCCCGAAGGCAACCTTCATGCCTATGATGACGATTATGCTCGCCATCGCTATTATTGTCTTCATGACAATCTCCTTTCATTCTTATATTTAGTTGGTAAAAGTTATCTGCAATTATCGTAGGCCATAAATGAATATTTGTCAATCCCTTGCTGTCCACGGCTGGAATTCTGCGAATATCCTTGTTTTTGGTTTCGGGTGACATGAAGTCAACATTTTTATGAAGATGAGATCCCTGTTATCGAAGAGTAAAGAGTGGAGATAAATAAAAAGGACGCAACCTTCATTACATCTCTCCTTGAGGTATTGGCATACCTGACCACAAAGACATAAGAAAGTGCGCCCATTTCTGGACGCAGCTGTCCTGCTAGTTCTTGTGGTCTCGTAATTGCCAATTTTCAAGGAAGAACCGAGCAATAGCTACGCTAATATTTTAAATTTAATTTAATCGTTCATAAACGATTTTTTGTTTCTGTCTCCTTAAAAGATTTAGTAAAATATATCTATAGAGAAAATTTCTCCCAAAACCTATTACCTATAAGTTAAAAATTTATTTTATCAAAATCTAATTTCGGAAATT